>JBNAWO010000013.1:0-23127 GCA_049699815.1 Ignavibacteria bacterium
CATGTGTTAGGCACGCCGCCAGCGTTCGTCCTGAGCCAGGATCAAACTCTCCGTAGTAGAGAAGTTTAAATCCTTGAAGTTGAAACTGTTTCTATGACGGACGCCAATCACTCATTCTTTCAAAGAACAAAAAATGCGTCTTTTTTCGACGCATTTTTTATTCATAATATCAAATAACTTTTTTCATTTACAATTGGGATACAAATATAGCTCTTTTTTTACAATCTGTCAAGAGCTCTATTTTTAAATTCTATAAAAGGTGTAAAAGAATTTTTTAGCGGTGCAATAATAGCTAAATTTTTATTAATGTCAAATAGGCTATTAACATAAAAATAGCGTTTCAGAAATTGTGTAAAAGGAAGAAAATAAAAGAGGCATTTCCTTCACTAAATTTGAAGAAAAATGGAGGATAAAGGCCAATGAAAATACAAATCACACAAAACCTAAGCGAAACTAAAAACTATTTCAGAGAAAACAAAAGCTTAAGTGACGTGATAAAGTCATTAGTTATCAATTTCACAAAAAATTTAATTGATACTTTGTTGGAAGAAAAAATTGAATTTGAAAGAACTAAAGCATTAATCAAGAAGAACTGGTATAGGAATGGATACTATACCAGACATTTAATTACACCATTCGGACTTATTGAAAACATTAAAGTACCAAGATTACGAAATATGTTTTATGAAAATGGAATTTTTCATAAATGACAAAGTTACTCAAAGTTAAAGTTAAAGATTTAGTTAAAGAAAATTTTAATTAGAAAATATATAGAAAAATAACTTGAGGCTGTGGGTATATTTTTCGATTATCAATTAATTAAAACAAAATACTCTTTGAAATTAAGATTTCATCACTTGATTAATTACAATAAATCAAATTTAGATAGTGATTATAGAATTAAGAAGAAGAAGTAGTAGTAATAAAATTAGAAATTTTGGAAATTAATAAAGTGCTGATAAAATATTATTCTTTATAGTTAATCACACAAACTTTCATGTTATGTTATGGGTAATGTTTCTTTTAAGAATTTTGACCTTTTCACATTTTTTACTTTATCCAATTAAATTTATTAAAGCATGCAATTGGTCCATTTGTTTTGAATAGATATAATTTTGTCAAAAACCTGACAGATAACAAACAGACAAATTGATAAGTTGTATTGTAAAAATTGAACATAAAACTAAAACAAATCGAAAGGAATAAAAAAATGAAGACAACATTTTCTTTCAAATCTGCACTTCTTGCTGGAATCATTGCAACTGCAGTAATGACACTTTTTACTTATATGTCACCATTGATGGGTTTCGACATGAATATTCCAGAAATGCTAGCAAACACTATGGGCACACCAGTGATTATTGGATGGTTAGCTCATTTTATGATTGGAATAATCTTAACATTAAGCTATGCAATATTATTTTTATCATTAATTAAGAGTGATGCCAGCATTAAAACAGGAACAATATTTGGATTTTTTCCCTGGTTGCTTGCTCAAATTATTGTGATGCCATTAGTGAATGTTATGGCTGGTGGAAGTTTTAGCTCGGGTTTATTCTCAGGCTCATTTATTATAGCAATGGCCAGTTTAGTCGGTCATTTAATCTACGGCGCTGTGTTAGGATTTTTATACAAATCTATTTCACAAAAGTGAAATTCATATAGATTAATAAGATTATAGTCGACCAATAATGACAACTAAAATTAATTTTTGCTTTCTTTTCAAATTTTACAAAGGTAATATTCCAGCTATTGTTAAGCGAGGTTCAAACAAATTCAACATTATCTAAAAAAGAATGCGGCTTTTTAGCTGAAATTCGAGTACTTGAAAGAACGCTTTTGTTTATTTTAACTCATCCCGCATATCTTAATAATAAAAAATAGCCAGAATTTGTTGGTTTCTGACGAGGTAAGATGGGAGGAGTTTTTATTTTTGATAAGATCTTATACATATCCCTAATTAACATAAATAAATTTTTATTACACTTAGAAATAGACTAGACATCTGACAATATAATTAAATTTCCCGTTTCAAATGAAAAATTTTTCTGCTCGATGGAAAATCACAACCCAAAATATTTTTTTTTAAAAAATATGTAATGAACATTTGAGTTATTTAAAAATTTTAGGCTAGAAAACATTGACGATATTCCCAGTCATCAGGTTGATCGTCTCTAAATTACTTTGCAAAAAATTGCCAACTTTTATAACAGTTTGAACTAAATATTACAAAGAAGTGGGGGATTTTATTTTTACAAGAACAAGATTTTCAATAATCAAATCAATTGTTAGTATTTGTAGCCTTTTACTTCATCTTCTGAAAATTCAACTCCAAGTCCCAGAGCAATTCTATTCACAAAATTGAAATAACTTATTATCAGATTTGTCAACAATATATCTTCATCAGACCATCCTGATGATCGTAAGTTCTTAATTGTAGTTTCTGATATATTCTGAGGATTAAATGTTAGTTCATAAGCATACTCGAGCAATAATTTTATTTTTGGCTCAAACTCAATACTTCTAAAATCAACAATAAACTGGTCAAGTTTTTCTTTATTCTTCCAGTAAAAATTCAATGCTTCTGCGTGATGATTAATGCAGTAATCACACTTATTAACAACCGATACAACAACTGCAATCATTTCTTTTACTTCTCGTGAAAGATTAGATTTCCCGAACATAATGGTTTTATATAATTCCATATGCTTAATCATTGCATCAGGATTTAAGCTGTGTATCTTCATTATGTTAGAAAGTTTACCTCTGGAATTGATAATTTCTTCATAAACTTCCTTTAATTTACCCACAGCATTTTCTTCATCTATAACTTTAATAAAGGGCATAAGAACCCCAATTTAATTTTTTTGATAGACTTACTTCGTCAATATCACCATAACAGAATAACTTTTGATCTATAAGCAGTGCTGGTATTATTGATATTCCTTTGCCTTTATAAGAATTAATATGAATTGTTTGGATTGATATATGAGGATAATTGATTTGAATTTTTTCTAAAACTTTTTTCGCACGCTCACATGCTTCACAATTATCTGAAATAATTAGAGTAAGATTCATAATTTTTTTATACAGTAATTACAGTACGGGAGATAAAAATACTGTCAATTATTAGACATTTATTAAGAAATTATTTTTTTAATTCATCAATCTTATTGATGATAAGTTTATTTCTGTCAAAATTAATTATACCTCTCTTTCTTAAATCGGTTAAAAAATAGTTTACAGTTTGCCTTGAACATGCCGTAAGTTCACCAATGTCTTGATGCTTTAAAAAAGGGCTGATAAAAATTTGGTCGCCAATTTTTTTACCATTTTTTTCAGCATATCTAAGTATAAAAGAAGCAATTCTCTGGTCTGCATCCTTAAAAATAAGGTCTTCAATTCTTTCAGAAAAACTTTTAATTCTAAGTCCTAAAATTTTGGTTAACCTCAAGTTGAGTTCTGGATTTTTCTCAATAAAATAAGAAAGGTCCTCTTTATTAATTGCACAAATTAATGATGGCTCAAGTGTTATAGCATAATCTGTTCTCTTTCCTTCATCAAGATAAGCCATCTCACCAAATATTTCACCTGGATTAATAATTGCGATTATTTTTTCACTGCCATCAAAAAGATACTTTGTAATTTTTACTCTACCAATTTTCAGGAAATATATTTTATTTGAAGGCTCATCTGCAAAATAAATTGGTTCATTGCTTTTCACTTCCTTATCTGTGATAAATTTATTCAATTCCATCATTTGATCTTTACTAAGATTGCTGAAAAGATTAAAATTTTCTAAGTACCAGATTCTTGTTTTTTCAGCCATTTCAGTTAATCCTATCTTAACTGATTTAAAGTAGTAAAAAGTGGAATTTGATTACAAATAGAATTAGAATATCATAATGTCAATAAGCTATTTTAAAATATTAAACTTCGGTAAGATTTGCTTATTTATTTACATACCTGTTTTTTTAACTATCTTCTGGGTTCTCATTATTTTTCTTTCCATAATATAAACGGAGAGATTTTTTATATCAATTTTTCTTCGACACTTTTAATTTTATCCATCATAGTTTGTTCTTTGTCTATTCTGGTACCGACACGCATATTGGTTGAAATTCTCGGTACACCCATTTGATGCAAACGTTCATGACACTTTTTAATTGCTTCAAAAATTTTATCCCAATCTCCTTCGATGTTTGTCCCATTCGCATGAAGCACTGTTTTAAGTCCAGCTTCTTTAAATATTTTTTCGCACTCTGCCACATAAGGCGAAAGAGAGAGTCCAACTCCAAGCGGAATTATACTAACATCAACAATTGCTTTCATAATTCACCTGAATTTAGAAAATATAAATTGTAAAATTTATACATTCGATCTTAAAACCTTTCCCGGCATTGCACCTGTGTGATCATAATTTGAAATCACAAGCTGACCATTTACAATTACATAAGGGATTCCATCAGGATATTGATGTGGTTCTGTGAATGTTGCTTTATCCTGTATTTTATTAAAATCGAAAATGACAACATCCGCAATTTTGTTTTCAGCAATTCGACCCCTTTCATTAAGACCAAGTTTATCTGCAGGCATCGAGGTCATCTTTTTTATCATTTCCTCTAATGAGCAGATTTTTCTTTCTCTTACATATTTTGCAATTGCTCTTGGAAATGTTCCATAGGCTCTCGGATGAGCAATCTCACGATTCATTGGTGGATATGGGGCATGACTTCCCGCATCAGATGAAATCATAACGAGCGGATGAGCCAGAATTTTCTCAGTCGATTTTTCTTCCATACCGAAACCCATCATCATAACTTGATTTTCTGCATCGAGCAAAACTTTAACAGAAGTTTCGTATCCATCCATACCAAATTCTTCACTTAACTGTTGAATGGTCTTACCTTGATAATGTTTGTATTCGTCTTTTCCAATGCTTGAAATTAAAACACCGTTCCAGTTGCCATCAAGATTTAAAACTTTCTTTTCTACAAATTCACGAATTTGATTTTGAAGACTTTTGTCTTTTAGCCTTTGAAGGAATTTTTCTGTTCCACCATCTCTAATCCAGAGTGGAAAAAGTGAAGAAAGATTTGTGTGATAAGCAACATAAGTGTATCTATCGGCGTGAATTTCAAGTCCATCATTAAATGCTTTATCAATTTTTTCTATAACTTGATTTACTTTATCCCAGTTACTTTTTCCGGATACTTTTAGATGAGAAATCTGAAGTCTCGAATTTGATTTTCTTGCAATTTCAATCGCTTCATCTATAGCTTCCAGCACATAATTATCTTCGTTACGAATATGTGTTGCATAAAGTCTAAATTTTTCAGGTGCAACTTTACACATTTCGATTAATTCTTCAGTTGATGCAAAAGAACCAGGTGTGTATTCCAGACCAGTTGAAATTCCGATTGCTCCCTCTTCGATCGCTTTTATAACTTCATTTTGCATTCTTTTGATTTCTTCTGGAGTAGTTGCACGGTCATCAAGACCGACGACAAATTCACGAATTGTTCCAAGTCCAACCATAGTTGCAATGTTGACCGAAAATTTTCTTTTAGAAAAATCATCTAAAAAATCTCTGATTGTATTCCAATTCAATTCTTCGCCGTACTGTTCATAAAAATTTTTTCGAATTAATTCAATTTCTGGTCCTCCAAGTGGTCCCCACGAAAAACCATCCTGTCCAGTAATTTCGGTTGTAACTCCCTGACGAATTTTACTCTCTGCTTTTGGATTTATAATCAAATCTGCATCTGTATGTGAGTGAATATCAATAAAACCTGGCGCAACCTTCAAACCTTTTGCATCGATTAAAGTTTTAGCGTTGTTATCTTTAAATTTTCCTATCAGAACAATTTTTCCATCTTTAATTCCAACATCAGCGATAAATTCTTTTTTTCCTGTCCCATCGATTATTGAACCATTTTTTATTAGAATATCTAATGAGCGTTCTTTAAGTTGAAAAGTTGAAAAAGATGAGTATCCCATCAAAAGAATACCAGCTGTTGTAATTGAGCCGGCTTTTATAAATTTTCTTCTTGATATTTTTTCCATTTTTACCTCGCAGTTATTTCAATTGAATGTTTGAAATGAAATTATCATCAAGTTATAAATTATTAAATTCAGGCTTTCAAGTATATCTGTCTAAAAATAATCAAAATTGCATTTAAATGTTATGGTGATCTTTGCTAATCTCAAGTTAATAAGTTAAAAAGTATATCAAACTGGAAATACAGAAAGAACGAAATTATTAACAATACTTTTCAGCTTAAATTTAAAAGTATTTGAATTGGTAAATAAGTTTGAAATAATATTATCTTCATCACATCATCAAAATATTTTATAAAAGTCTTAAATTAAATTTGAAAAATTTATGATTTGTAAATACAATGAAGATTTAAATTTAACAAAGACAAATAGTTATCATTTTTTTGATTTTGCGAAGAAAAATTAATCACATTTATTATATGAAGAAAAATTTTAAAGTTTTTCATTTATTATTTCTTATTTTTTTGAGCTGGCTTTTGATTAGTTGTTCTGAACAAAGAGTAAAACCAAAAGTTATTTCAATTAAAACAAGAGAATTGCCCGATCAGGAATCGTTTAATTCGAAAGTTGTTTTTTCTGACTCTGGGATTGTAAAAGCAATTTTGAGAGCTGGCCATATTTCAGTTTATTCTTCAAGAAATGAAACTTTACTCGATGGCGGAATTGTAGTAGATTTTTATGATAAAGACGGAAATCATACAAGCATTCTAACAGCTGATCGGGGAAGAGTTGACGATATCACACAGGACCTTTATGCTTTCGGAAATGTTATAGCTCGTTCTGATAGCGGGGTTGTTTTGAAGACAGAAGAACTTAAATGGATAAATTCTCGCAGAAAAATTGTGTCGGATAAGTATGTGGAGATAACATCACCCACAGAAGAAATTCGAGGTTATGGTCTGGAATCAGATCAATCATTGAAAGATTATGTCATATTCAGAGTAAGTGGGAGAATCGAAACAAAAAAATGAAAAAATTTTTTCTTTTTATTCTTTTGATCACATCAATTATTAATGCTCAAGAGATTAAAGTTGTTCAGTTAGTTAACTCAGATAGTTTGATAGGCACAGTTATTAATAATGAAAGAGTTAGAATACTTTTTGGGAATGTTCATTTGATTCATGAAGATATTCAAATCTTTTGTGATAAAGGAATTCAATATCTCCAATCAAACAAAGCTGAGCTTGAAGGCAATATCAAAATAATTCAAGGGGATCAAGTCCTTACAACTCAAAAAGGATATTATTATGGAAATACAAAAACAGCATTTGGAACAAAAGGCATTACTCTCTTTGACGGAAAGATTACACTGAAAGCTGATAGCGGTGAATATTTCTTTGATCAGAAAAAAGCTATGTTCAAAGGAAGAGTTATTCTTTTTGACGATACTACAGAGTTAAAATCGAATCAACTGACTTATTTCACAGAAGAGGAACACGCAATTGCCATTGGAAATGTACAGGTTACGCAATTTGAAAACAAAATCTTTTCAGACACACTTAACTATTTTCGCCAGAAAAGATTTTCAATCGCTCAAGGAAATGTCGTCGCTTTCAATACAAAAGATAATTTGAAAATTTATTCTGAGCATCTTGAGAATGATCAAAACAAAAAATATTCTTATGTAACCGGGAAACCTCTTTTAATTCAAATTGATACGACTTCTGAAAATCGAATTGATACTCTTGTAATCGTAGCCGAAAAAATGGAATCACATCGAGATACTGCTGATATTTTTATCGCGATTGATTCTGTAATAATCTGGAGAAATGAGCTTTCAGCGATTTGTGATTATGCAATTTACAACAAAACTGAAGGCAAGATTACAACATCGACTATAAATGATTCTCAGCCACTTTTCTGGTACAGCGAAAATTTCGCATATAGTGATTCAGTTGAAATATTTGTAGAACAAAATAAGATAAATTTCATTAATCTTTATAACAACGCATATTTAATCTCAAAAGATACTTTGATTGAAAATCGTTTTAATCAGATGAATGGAAATTTTATCCAATTGAGATTTTCAACCGATTCGCTTTCCGAAAAGAACAAACTGAAAGAAGTTTTTATTGTAGGAAATTCATTGAGCATTTACTACCTGTATGATGAAAATGAACCAAGCGGTTTAAACAAATCAAGTAGCGATAGCGCATTGATCAACATTGAAGAGAATAAAGTTGTTGAAGTAAAACTTTTTGGTTCCCCAGAAGGAGAATATTATCCGGAAGAAAAAATTATTGGTAGGGAAAAAGATTTTTTACTAAGTGGATTTAAGTGGATTGAAAATAGACCGGAGAAAGAAACGCTCTTAAAAAGAAGAAAGACATTTAATATTTCTTCAAATTAAATTAGTCGATTGTTCGTCGATAAAGTTTTGTTAGTAAAATTTTTGAATAATGTTTTTAAGTTAGGTGCAAAGTCTGTTTTCATCAATTCATATTATTTACCATTCGCAGTTTTCACACTTGGTTATTAATATAACTACAATTAAAACTATTCTTTTTTTTATTGTTACACTTCACCTGATGTTCTGCATTAAACCGAAACCCCAACCTGTTAAAGTTATGGTGAAAGCGCAAAGTTCCGTAACCTGATACATTCTATTATTATCAGCTTTTGTCCTTTTCTTCTCCATCTCTTTCAATTCTTACCTTATGAATGTTAAAGTTCAATTCATATTCAAATAAATTTATATCAGGAATAATGGAGGCTGCATATTTTAATTTTTCATTTACATTTTTTGCAATTATAACGCCTTTAACTTTTTTGCCTTTAGATAAATTTAATTTTACCCAACCCATATATCTTAATAATTGACCCATAGCTTTATCTGCACCTTTACTGAGTTTCAACTCAAAAACTATGAAATTATTTTCTTCATCTACAGCCAGAATATCTATTAGTCCTACATCTGTTGGATATTCAACACCATCTCGACCATTTTCGTCTACATATAATCTAAGACTATGCTTATTAACTTTTATGACATTGATATTTTGTGCAATGAAATCACGAAGATGACTTTCAAGCGGAAACAATAATTCTCTTTCCTCTTCAGTAATCTCACCAGTTATTTCAACTTCTGGAGTTTCTTCCAATCCTGCCTGTGCAACTACTAATTTTCCATACTCATTCTCTCTAATTTCCCATAATCCATGCTTTTCTGGATCATACAATTCAATTCTCCCCCTCCCTGTACTAAATAGGAAATCATATTTTGAGTTAGCAACTCTTGGCTTCTTATTCTCAGGGAAGTGAATTCTTGATGGATGATTCACAGTGCAAACAATAATTTGACAATTTATGGTGCTTTCGTTCACTTCTCCATATTTTCCCTGAATGTAATCTTTTATCTCGGAATATGATGTTTTTCCACCGAGACATTCCACAGCTTCTTTTATCATTTCCCAAACATATGGTTTGTTATTCATTTAGATAACCTCAATTAAAAAGGTAATCTCACTTAACTCATTCATATCCACACAATTTGGATACTTCAAAAAACTTGGATGATATACTAACAGCTTACATAAACATCTATCTATGCGAAAATTATTCTTTAATCTTTCATTCATCTTTAGTCTTCTTTAAAGGGCTATAAAGGGTATTTTTTATTGCTGAAAAACTGTTTGAGCTTGCATAGGTGTAAAACTCTTTTGCTTTTAAACTTTGTTGCCTCATAGGTTTATTTATTATTGTATCTGCCTGAGTTCATCATAGTTTAGCATCTCTTTACAACGAAAAAATAGAATAATTCAAATTTTTTGTCAAAAGATTTTTACTTTTTCTGAGTGAACTTGAAAGTCAAACCAGAATAGGGGAAAATTAAATTTTTATTTTAACTTATTTCTTAATTGCGCAGTTAATTAGGAAAGAAATTAAAAGAAAGCTTTAAACATCCATCAAAATCACTCAACTAAGTTGTTTTAATTTTATAAAGGTAAAATATCTTAAAAGATGCATTACCCTTAACATTTTACGCAATTTCTGAACTGATAAAAAAATCTAGCTTTTTAATCCTCTTTTCCCATTATAGGGCAATAAAAAAATCCTTGACTCCGTACTATGGTCCATAGCTTAAATTTGTATAAGTAGGAAAGGAAAATAAAAATGGCCAGATACTTTGTCGGACAAATAGCAAAACAAGTCGGTGTAAATGTAGAAACTATTCGTTACTACGAAAGAATAAAATTACTTCCCAGACCAAAACGAATAGAATCACGTTATAGAATTTATGATGAAATGGATTTGAAAAGATTGTTATTCATTAAACATGCTAAAGAACTTGGCTTTACTCTTCGCGAGATTAAAGAGTTAATAGAACTACGAATTGATTCAAAAGCAAAATGTAAAGATGTAAAATCTTTGACAGAAAATAAGTTGCGAGATATAGATAATAGAATTAGAGTTTTACAAAATATTAGAAAGGTACTTGTTAAACTTATTGACCAATGTGTAAACGAAGAAATTTCATCAATGGAATGTCCAATACTTGAAGCAATAGAATTATAAAGGAGATCTAAGATGAAAAATAAATTATTATCCATAAGTGGAATAATGACAGCATTGATCGCATCACTTTGCTGTATTACACCTGTACTTGCAGTACTTGGTGGTTTGGGTGGAATTCCAACTACCTTTTCATTCCTTGAACCATTACGCCCATATTTAATTGGTTTAACTGTTATAGTGCTTGGCTTAGCTTTTTACAATGCATATAAGCCAAAAAAGAATATTGATATTAATTGCGCTTGTGAAACTGGACCCAATCAAAAGATAAGCTTTATTAATTCAAAAAAGTTTTTATGGATTGTAACAGTAATAAGCATATTATTAATTTCATTTCCTTATTACTCAAAAACTTTGTTCCGTGACGGAAAAGAAAATATTTTAATTGTACAATCAAACAACATCATAAACGCTAAACTTGATATTGAAGGAATGAGTTGTATATCTTGTGAAGAACCCGTTAACTATGCACTTAAATCTGAAAATGGCGTGGTGAGTGCAACTTCTTCCTACAAAAGCGGCACAGCTTATGTTGAATACGACAAAACAAAAGTTAGCCTTGACCAGCTAAAAAATGCTGTTGAGACAAAAGTGGGATATACGGTGAAAAATATTCAATTATTAGAAAAATAATTATTTATTAAACCTTGGTAATGTATTTTGTGAACTTTTACGGTGAAAAATTAACTAACCATAAAGTTCATAAAGTTATTTCAAAATCAACAAAAAGGGGAAAATATTATGACTATACAAATAATAAAACTAAGAATCAGTGGAATGACTTGTGAACATTGCGCAAAAACGATTGAAAAGAAAGTCTCAACAATAGAAGGAGTAATCTCCAAATCAGTAAGTTTTTCAGAGAAGGAAGGTGAATTTCAATTTGATGCCAATAAGACATCAGCCGCTGAAATAATTAATACAATTAATTCTATCGGAAATTATAAAGTCATTGAAGAAATCAAAGAGGTGGAAGAATACTCTTCGAATTATGATTTAATCATTATCGGAGGTGGTTCTGCCGCATTTGCCGCTGCAATTAAAGCAAGTGAACTTAGTAAAAAAGTATTGATGATTAATGATGGTCTTCCTATTGGCGGTACTTGCGTAAATGTGGGTTGTGTCCCATCAAAAACATTAATTAGAACGGCAGAGCAATTTCACATTGCCAATCATCCGACTTTTTCGGGTATAAAACCTGGTAACAATAAGATCGATTTTAGAGAAGTAATTCGTCAGAAAACGGAATTGGTTGAAAGTTTAAGACAGCACAAATATATCGATGTTCTTAAAGATGATTCTAATTTAACCATATTAAAATCGTTTGCTAAGTTAATCAACAAAAACACAGTAGAAGCAGATAACAAAAAATTTACAGCAGAAAATATTCTAATTGCTACTGGTTCTTCTACATTCATTCCTGAAATACCTGGATTAAATGAAATTAATTATTTAACTAATGAAACACTTTATGAATTAGAAGAACTGCCAAAACATCTAATTGTAATTGGCGGAAGATACATTGCTTTGGAAAATGCGCAAATGTTTGCTCGACTCGGTTCAAAGGTTACTATACTTCAACGTTCATTTAGAATTTTACCAGATGAGATGCCGGATATTACTGAAACTTTGAAAACATATCTGGAAGAGGAGGGAATAAGAATTATAACTGGAGTAAAAATAAAATCAATCGAAAAGAAAGATAGGGGGATAAAAATTAATGCTTCAGTGAAAGATGAAGATGAGGTTATTGAAGGCACACACATTTTTATAGCAACTGGCAGAAAAGGAAACACAAAAGGTTTTGGTTTGGAAGAATTAGGAATTGAACTTCATAAAAACAGTTTTATAAAAACAAATGAATTTTTACAAACATCAATTCCAAACATTTATGCAGCTGGTGATGTTACGGGAGAATATCTGTTTGTTTACTCGGCTGCTTATGAAGGAGCACTTGCAGTTGAAAACATGATTAGCGAAAATAAAACACCAAAAGATTACTCTGTATTTCCATGGGTTATTTTCACCGATCCGCAAGTTGCTGGAGTAGGAATGGATGAAAATCAAGCTTATATAAATAAAATTGATTATGAAGTATCAACAATCCAATTAAAAGATGTACCTCGTTCAATTGCAGCCAGGAACACAAAAGGGTTCATTAAATTAATTCGTGACAGACAAACAGATAAACTAATTGGTGCAAGAATTTTGGCCCCTGAAGGTTCGGAACTGCTAATGGAAATTTCTATTGCAATTAAATATGGAATAACAGTAAAAGAATTGAAGCAAATGTTTCATCCATATCTAACTCTATCTGAGGGGATCAAATTAGCGGCAATAGGATATGATAAAGATATAAATAAATTAAGTTGTTGTGCCGTATAGAGAATTAAAAAACTACGATCTCATTTAGAGAAAATTTAATTTGTCTGTAATTTATTGAAATTTAAAAAGCAACATCGAGAAAATTAAAATTTATCTGTAAACAGCTATCAACTTTTTGATAAAAAATATTTACAATTTCTCTGAAAAACATCCTTTTTAAACTCATTTAATTTGAATGACTTGCACAAATAAATCGACTTTGCTTAATAGCTCAACCCGCTTAATAATAAAAAGAAATCCTCCAGTCTTCCGTGACTTCTATGCGTTATCTCAATTTAAATTTTTATAGAGAGAAAAATGCAGGATACCGCAGAGAAATGAGACTTTCATTCCTATGCATCTTGTAGAATTTTTACTTTATGCTTTACAGATGAGAGTAAATTCAGGTATGAATCTTCAAAAGCTTTAACTCCATCTTTTTCGAGTTTTTCAAAGATTTCTTCAAAGTTCACTCCTAGTGATTTTAATTTTTCCACTAATTGCTTTGCATCTTCCAAATCTTTTTCAATTCTTTCTTCAATTACACTTTCTTCCAACATTATTTTCAGAGTTTTTGGAGGTAAAGTATTTACTGTATATGGAGCAAACAATTCATCTACATAAAGTAATTGACTATACATCGGGTTTTTAGTACCCGTGCTTGCCCAGAGGGGCCTCTGAATTTTTGCACCCTTAGATTTCAATTCTTCAAACCTTTCACTAAAGAAAATTTTCTTGAATTCCTGATAAAGCAATCGAGTATTTGCAACTGCTGTCTTTCCAAGATATTTTGTTAATTCGGGTCTGCCCTGATTTATCAACTTTACAATTTCATTATCAACTAAAGTATCCAGACGACTCACAAAAACGCTTGCAACTGAATTTACATTACTTACATCTTTCCCTTCTTCTAATCTTCTTTTTAATCCATTAATGTATGCTTCTGTAACTTCAATATATCTTTGAATTGAAAAGATCAAAGTTACATTAACATTAATTCCGCTGGCAATTGATTCTTCAATTGCTTTTAACCCTTCCTTTGTAGCTGGAATTTTTACCATCAAATTAGGTTTGTCTATTTTTGTCCAGATTCTTTTGACAGCATCAATAGTTCCTTTAGTATCGTAAGCGAGCAAGGGATTTACTTCAATGCTTACAAATCCATCATTGCCTTTAGTTTCCTGATAAACATCATAAAACAAATCACAAGCATCCTTAATATCCTGGATCATTAATTCTTCAAGTATTTCTTCTGATGTTAGTCCTTTTGCCATTAACTTTTGAATAGCTTCGTCGTAATCATTGCTGCCTAAAATTGCTTTTTCAAAAATTGTTGGATTTGAAGTGACGCCCCGAACTCCTTTTTCGATCAAAGATTTCAACTCGCCACTCTTAATTAAACTCCGACTTATATTATCAAGCCAGATACTTTGTCCAAGCTTTAACAATTTATACAATCTGCTGTTCATAATTCGTACCTTTTTTGTTTATAATTTTCTATGAGTTCCATCGCAATATGGAATTTTTTCAGAATGTTTGCACTGACACAAAGCAACTCTTTTCTTCTCTTCGATTTTTAATTCGATCGGCGTAAAAGAAGTTGTTTTGTGTGAGCCATCACAAAAAGGCTGATTTTTTGATAAACCACATCGGCACCACCAGTAAGTGCCTGGTTCAAGTTCTAAAACAGCTGGCATCTTTGCAGCAATGTTTGGTTTATCCATAGCTTCCTCCTTTTTTATGGTAAAAATAATTCGTCTTGAATAGTTCTGATTAACATTCCTAATTCAACAATTTTTTTCTCTCCAGTTGCACGATATTTAATTTCGACTTTGTTTTTGGATAGATTTTTTTCACCTACGATAACCTGCAATGGCATTCCAAGTAAATCAGCATCATTGAATTTAAAACCGGCGGAGACATCATCTCTATCATCATAAAGAACCTCGATATCGCTTTCTTGCATTTCGTAATAAATTCTTTCGCAGGTTTGTTTGATTTCTTCATTCTTCATATTTACACCAATAAGATGAACCTGGAATGGGGCAATTTCTTTTGGCCAGATAATCCCCTTATCATCGTGATTTTGTTCAATCAAACAGGCAATAATTCTTTCAACCCCAATCCCATAACTTCCCATCACAATTGGATGTTCTTCTCCTTTTTCATCGAGGAATTTTGCTCCAAGTGCTTCTGAATATTTTGTCCCAAGTTTGAAGATGTGACCTAATTCAATAGCTCGAACGATTCTTAATGGACTTCCACATTGAGCACATTTATCTCCTTCTTGAACAAAATGAAGATCAAAATATTCGATGTTTGGAATATCACGATCGAAATCTATTCCGCCAATGTGGTAATCGTTTTTGTTGGCTCCGCTTACCATATTATTAGCGTGAAGTAACTTTACATCAGCAATAATTCTTAATTTAGTCCCAATAGGACCAATTGAGCCTGCATCGGCACCAGTAATTTCCATTAATTCATCTGGATGAGCGGGACGAACTTTTCCGCCGAGTGCGGCGACTAATTTTTCTTCATTAACTTCATCATTGCCAAGCATTAGGACAAGAATTGGTTGACTATTGTGAATATAAACCCGTGACTTTGCGCATTTAGTTGTTGGAATTTTTAGAAATTCAGAAAGTTCATCAATCGTTTTGACATTTGGAGTATGAATTTCGTGGAGTTCTTCTGATTTTTGTTCTCTTGGATAATCTTCAACTTTTGCTTTTGCAACTTCTACATTTGCCGCATAACCACAGTTATCACAAATTGCGCAGGTATCTTCTCCTGCATCAGATTCAACCATAAATTCCTGCGAACCCGTTCCCCCCATCGCACCGCTTGATGCACCAACTTCAAAAAATTTCAAACCACAGGCATTGAAGATTTTTCGATACGCTTCAGCATGGAGTTCGTAACTCTTATCAAGCCCTTCCCAATCTCGATCAAGAGAATATGAATCTTTCATTAAGAATTGTCTTCCTCGAATGACTCCACTTCGAGGTCTTGGTTCATTTCTAAATTTAGTTTGGATTTGATACCAGATTTGCGGTAAGTCTCTGTAAGATTTAATGTGATCGGCAGCAATTTGAGCAATTATTTCTTCGTGGGTTGGTGCAAGAACATAATCACGATTTTTAACATGAAATAGTGTATCGCCAAAAGCTTCTACGCGATTCGTTTTCTCCCAGATTTCTTTTGGATTTAAAGCAGGCAGATGGAATTCCTGTCCGCCAATTGCATCCATTTCACGACGAATAATATCGCAGACTTTTTTAACCATTCTATAGCCAAGTGGTAGGAAAGAATAAATTCCCGCAGCGAGTGGTCTAATCATTCCAGCTCGCATCATTAAAATATGACTCGGAATAACAGCATCAGCAGGTGCTTCTTTAGTAGTTGGAATAAATACTTTAGATAACCTCATACTTTTCCTGTAAATTTCTTCAAAAATAAAAAACGATGCAGGCTTTTCAAAAGAAATAAACAGATTATAATAGTGATTATGCAGAAAAAAATCTGAGGCTGTGGCTAAATATTCTGATTAAGAGTGTGTTAATAGAAATGAAAATAGGAACCAATACAACTAAAAATTTTGTAAATACAGAAAGTGCTGATAAAATTTATTCATTATAATAAATCACATAAACTTTGATGTTATGTATACTTCATCGTTTAAGAATTTTGACCTTTACACAATTTTTGGAACTTAGTCATGGATTATTTATAATGAGAAAAACAACAAAAAACACTATAATTTGTCTTCTCGCTTCTATATTGAACAAGTTTTCAAATTGCAAATGAATATAATTACATCAAGCATCTTAATCAGGATTAGATATCTTTGAGTAAAATTAAATTCTACTTTTACATTTTATTCGATTATTTATGAAATTTTCTCAACTCAATTGTTTTCTAAAAACTAAAACACTTAATGGAAAAACAACCAGCCCAATTGCTAACATAATCAGCATTTCATCCCATAAATCAGATATGTCTGCACCTTTTAAGAAAAGCGATCGAAGAATTATTAAGAAATATTTCAAAGGAATGAAATTAGAAGCGAATTGAATAATCGGGGGCATATTCTCTACTGGAAAAGTAAATCCCGATAAATAAATGAATGGTAACATAATTAAAAAAACCGCAAGCATCATTGCCTGCTGCTGAGTGCGAGAAATTGTTGAAACAAGCATACCAAGTCCAAGTGTCGAAAATAAAAACGGAATACAACTTATTAATAAAAGTAATAGACTGCCCTTTAATTCGACATCAAAGAATATAAACGCTGCAGCTATTACAATTAAAACTTCAATGAAACCGATTATCGTAAATGGAATTAATTTACCGATAATCAATTCGAATTTTTTTATTGGTGTAACAATCAATTGCTCAAGTGTCCCGTATTCTTTTTCTTTCACGATTACCATTGAAGTTAGAATTAGAGTCATAATCGTTAAAAGCAAACCAATGATTCCTGGAATGAAATAATTCGAGCTTTTTAATTCTGGATTATACCATACACGAGTTTCCGGCTCAATCTTAACGAAAGAAATCGCTTTACCTCTCTGATCAAAATATTTAATTAAAACATTTTTGTTGAAATTGAAAGTTAATCCTGTAATATAACTTAAACTAACATTTGCAGAGTAGGCATCGGAGCCATCAACAAGAATTTGTATCTCCGTTTTTTCGCCTTTATTAATTTTTGATGAAAAATCTTTTGGAATGACTATGGCAATTGTTGCAAGGCTTTTATCCAGATAATAATCAATTTCTTTTTGACTGAATACAGTTGCAGTCAATGTGAAATAACCACTTGACTTAAAACTCTCAATAAAACTTCTGCTCTCTTCAGAACGATTCAAATCACAAACAACAAAAGAAATATTTTTTACATCAAAAGTTATCGCATATCCAATTATAATCAATTGCAAAACAGGAGCAAGAAAAATCAGTGGAAGCATTCGTTTATCTCTTCTTAATTGAAGAAATTCTTTTTTTAGAAATTCAATTAATGTGATCATTTTAATCCTTTAATTTTTAGAATGACAGATGAAATTAAAAACATCATCACTAAAAAGAATATCAGATAAGCAAACTGTTCCCACAAAAATGAAATACCAACTCCTTTCAAAATTATTCCTCTCAAAATCACCAGATAATATTTTGCTGGAATTACATAACTTATATACTGCAAAATCTCAGGCATACTTCTAAGTGGAAAAACAAAATTTGAAAACACAAGTGTCGGAATAACTGTCGATAGTAGAGAAGCAAGAAAAGCAACCTGCTGACTATCAGCCAAGACTGAAATAAAAACTCCAAAGGAAAGTGAAGTTAGAAGAAAAATTATTGTAGCAATCAATAAAAGCAAAAAACTTCCTTTTACTTGAACATTAAACAAAACATAGCCGGTTATAAGAATTAACATTGCAGCTATAAAAGCTATTAGAAGCGGTGCAACTAACTTAGCTGCAACAAGCTCATAAATCTTCACAGGCGAAACAATTATTTGTTCAATTGTATTTCGTTCTTTTTCTCTCACTATTGTAAGCGATGTTGCAACTACAGCCATAATCATCATTATAAAACCAATTAATCCTGGAATGAAAAAGTTAGCTGTTCTTAATTCTGGATTGTACCAGATACGGGGCATCATAACAACCTGGGGGAAACTTACATTAACATTTTTAAGATTCGCTGCAATTGAAAAGTTGTTTATATATGCATTTAAATATCCAATAATATTAGAAGCGATCATCGATTGAGTTCCATCGACAAAAATTTGAACTTTGGTTTCTTTTGACGAAAAAAAGTTTGATTCAAATTTTTCTGGAATTACTACCCCAAACTTTGCCTCACCTGTTTCTATTTTCTTCTCCAGTTCACTATAACTCGTTACATATCCCAAAAATTTGAAATGTTCGTAATGAGAGAATGAAGAAACTAATTCTCTTGAAAATATAGAATTATCTTTATCATAAACTACAAACGGTGCATTTTTTACATCCAGATTAAGAGCATATCCAAAAAGCACAAGCATAAAAGATGGAACGAAAAGAAAAACGGCAAGGCTTCTTCTATCCCGTGTGAATTGTAAAAATTCCTTTTTGATAATTGGAAGAATTCGGTATATACTCTCTTTAATTTTTTTTATCAATTCAATACGCATTTTTTTTCTTCTATCAGATTTATAAAAACATCTTCAAGAGTTGGATGAATCTTAGAGATTGAAAAAATTTTAATGTCGTTCAATCTGGCAAAATTTAAGATTTCATTCTCTATAGATTGATTTTTACTCACTACTAAATGAATTGAATTCCCAAAAATTGAAACATTCCTTCCAAGTTTTTCTCGATCCATTAATTCATAAAATTTGATATTATCAGATGAATAGATTTCATAAATTTCAAGCTCAAAATAATTTTTCAAACGAGATGGCGTATCTTGAGCTACAATTTTTCCGTTATTGATCAAACCAATTTTTGTACAATGCTCTGCTTCATCAAGGAAATGAGTAGTGACAAATACAGTAATTCCTTCAGACGAAAGCTCGTAGATCAAATCCCAGAATTTTCTTCTCGAGATTGGATCAACACCAGCCGTAGGTTCATCCAGAAAAACTATTTGTGGATTATGAAGCAGAGCACAACTTAAAGCCAGTCGTTGTTTCCATCCAACAGGAAGAACTCCAGTCAGAGTATTTTTCAAACTTTTCAGTCCCGAGATTTGATAAGCTCTTTCTTTTGCAAGTTTTCTTTCATTATTAGAAAGCTTATAAGCACCACAATAAAAATTGAGATTTTCTTCTACAGTTAAATCATTGTAAAGGGAAAACTTTTGAGACATATAACCAATGTTTTCTTTTATCTTTTCTTGTTCGGTAAAAATATCGAAGCCCGCAACTTTTCCTTCTCCAGAAGTTGGATCTAAAATTCCGCATAACATTCTAATCGTAGTTGTTTTGCCTGCACCATTTGCGCCAATGAAACCGTAAATTTCTCCTCGCTCAACATCGATCGAAACATTATCAACAGAGACAAAGTCACCAAATTTCTTGGTAAGATTTTTTGTCCAGATTGCAAAATTGTTCATCAATAAGTTCCATTCAGTTTTTTAAATTCTTCCTTTAATAATTGATATTTTATTTTTGATTCTATCAAGTGAGTTTCTGCTTCAACTTTTTGTCTATTTGCATCGAGCAAATCCGTAACGGTTGCAAGTCCTTCTTTAAATTTATTTTCAACGATCCTCAAATTTTCGTTTGAATACTCAACCTCTTTTGATCTCAATTCAATTTTATTCTTCTCAGTTTTAATGCGATTTAAAAGATCCGTTTTTTCAATCTCATTTTTTTCAATTAATTGATTTAATTGCAGCTCAGCTTGTTTAATTTGCAATTCGGTTTGTTTCGCTTTATTCAATGGCAATAACCAATCCCACAATGTAAACTGCATCACAAGATTTATATCCCACGAATACTTCCATTCATTTTTTACAGGAAAATATTTAGGATTAGGTTTAGCGTAATCGTAACCAGCATTAAAGAATAAATTTGGAAGTAATGAACCGTAAGTGGCTTCCTTCAAATATTCATTTGCAGAAATAAAATTTTTGAGAGCTTTGATCTCTGGTCTCTCAAGTGATTGATAATCTTCAAGAATTTCAACTTTTATTAAATCTTCTATATTAAAACTTGGAATGATTTTATTTTGAAAATCTAAATTCAAAATCTGACACAATGCGAGATTTAAATTGTTAATTAGATCTTCCTGCTCATAAAATTTCAATCTTGCTTGAGTTAAAACGATATCAAATTTTAGAACATCATTTTTCTGAATTAAACCGTTTTTAAAAAAATTCTCAGCGTTTTGCTTTTGTTTTTCAAGAAATTCAATGTTGGCTTCAATTAATTTCAATACTTGATAAGAAAGATAAAGATTGAAGTAAATTTCTTTTGCCTTAAATACGATCTCACTTTGAACTTGTTTAAATTCTTCTTCACTTGCGGCAAAAATTTTTTTCTGAGCTTTAATCGAATTCAATTGTCTTAAACCAGTGAATAAAGGGAAATCGATACTAACCCTTGAAAAATATTGTTCTTGAACTGGTTCATAAACTCTCAATTGGGGAGAGCCGGGAATAAAAGGCAAATCAATCACAAAAGGATCTATTTTGCTCAGTCTTGAATATCTCCCGATTAACTTAAGTTGAGGAAGCGTTCCTAAAAAGATCTCGTCTTTTTTGAGTCTGCTTTGATTTACTTTTTCTTGATATGATTTTATTGTGAGATTATTCTCAAGAGCAAGTTTGATTAGCTCGTCATAAGTTAATTTAAGTTCCTGGGCAAAAATTGAATTCAACATAAAAAAAGTAATCAGCAAAAATTTCTTTTTCATATTAAACTCTCCTCCCTTAACAGATGGATAAATACATTTTCAATTGATGGAATTTTTTGTTTTACATCTATCACTTCTATTTCATTCTGTTTTAAGAAAGTTGTATACACTTCAACATTTTCCACTGAAATAATATTTATGTTATCTCCAAACATTTGAACTTCAACTTCTTTAAACTCGTTCTGGATTAAATGGTAAGCTTTTCTAACAGGTGCGCAGATAATTTCATAAACATTCTTTGTAATAATCTTCTTTAATTCAGCTGGATTTTCCAGAGCTATAATTTTGCCTTTGTTAAGCATCGCAATTCGATTACACCTTTCTGTCTCATCAAGATAGGGCGTTGAAATTACAATTGTAATCCCCTGCTTTAATAATTCAGCTAAGATTGACCAGAAATCTCTTCGAGAGACAGGATCAACGCCATTGGTCGGCTCATCAAGAAATAAAATTTCAGGTGAATGAATTAGAGCCGAAGCGAGAGCCGTTTTTTGTTTCATTCCACCAGAAAGATGATCAACAAGTCTCTTTCTAAATTTTGTCAGTCTTGTGAACTCAAGAAGTTCTTCTCGTCTTTTCTGATAATTTTTTACACCGTGGATCCTTCCAAAAAACTCTATGTTTTCATCAATTGTCAAATCACCATATAAAGAGAATTTCTGAGAAAGATATCCAATTCTTTTGTTTATCTCCTCCCGATAAATTTCAGCATCCAGACCAAAAATTTGAAATTCACCTTCATCTTTCTTTTCAACACCACATAAAATTTTCATCAATGTAGTTTTGCCAGCACCATCAGGACCAACGAGTCCAAAAAGTTCACCTTTTTTAACTTCAAATGTGATATGACTTAAAGCTATTACACCTTTAAAACTTTTACTTAGATTTTTAATCTGAATTATTTTTTCGTTTGCCATTTCTTTACAATTTATTTCTTCATCAATGAAGGGATATTAACACATCACAAAGCATTCCATCTTTTAATAAATGTTCTGGATTTTCTACTCTAATTTTCACCGCATAGACAAGTTTAACTCGCTCCTCTTTTGTCTGAATATTTTTTGGAATGAATTCAGCTTCACTTGAAATGAAAACAATTTTCCCCTTGAATGTTTTATCTGGGTAAGCATCTGGTTTTATTTCTACTTCATCACCTATTTTTATTCTTCCAAGATTTAATTCACTTACATAAACCTTTACAAATACTTCATCGAGATTTATAATTTTCGTAATTAGTGAGCCAGCCACTACAAGTTCACCTTCATCATAATTGATCAAAGAAATAAATCCATTTGAAGGTGCAGTGATAACTGCGTCATTTATTTTTTTTTCAAGTAATTCGACTTGAGATTTTGCAGCCTCAGCTAATGATTTTGCTGCTTCAATTTCTGATTTTAATGGACCACGCTCAGCTTTTTGCAAATTTTCTTTTGCAGATTTTAATTGAGCTTCTGCTATTTCCATTCGAAGTTTTGCATCATCAAAAACTTTTTGAGACACACTTTGATTTTCAAAAAGATTTTTTACTCTCTCGAAATCTTTTTTTGCATTTTCAAAATTAACCTCAGCCTGATGAACCATTTCTCTTAATTGAGCTTTATCTTCTGCTCTCACGCCTTGAAGAATTGTTTGATATTTAGCGAGTGCTGAATTGTAATTTGCCAATGCCTGATTGTATTGAAATTGAATTTCTTTTCTATCAATTAAAAAAAGCGTGTCTCCCTTTTTAACTTCTTCGCCTTCTCTGGCAAAAACCTTTTGTAATTCACCGGTAACTTTCGCT
>JBNAWO010000013.1:23137-42454 GCA_049699815.1 Ignavibacteria bacterium
TCGCTCTTAACTCAATGTTCGTTGCTTCAATTGAACTTGAGGTTTCAATCACATTATTATTATTTGAATTACAACCTGCAAAAACAAAGATCAAAAAAAGGAAAGTTGAAGTTAATTTTTTCATTTTAATTTACCTTTTTCTGTTTTTTGTAGAGTTTTTTTCCTTCGTTTGTTAAAACACCATTTAGAAGTATTTCAAATGTTTCATTAATCGCTTCATCTGCTGAAATTGGTTTTGTAATGAGGAAATCGGGATTTAAAATATTTGTAACTGCACCATAAAAAATTCGGAAGACAATGTCGGGATTTACATCATTAAACAAACCTTCTTTCTTACCATCATTAATTGTTTGATGCACAATTTTCTCGAGATTTTCCTTTTTGAATTTCTCAATGTAATTCCAAAGTTTGGGCTTATGCTTTTGAATATCATTCACATAACGAATACTAATTTGTCTGATAGAATTTTGAATCAAATTAAAAACATCCAGTAATTTTTCAATTGAATTTTTGTTTGTTTTCATTATTTCAATTACTGAATCAGTTACTTTCCCCGTGAAATCTTTTACCACACTTGTCAGCAAATCATCTTTGGTTTTGAAATATTTATAAATGGTCTTTTTGCTGATATGATATTCTCTGGCTATTTCATCAATTGAAGTTTTTGTAAAGCCATCGGCGAAGAATTTCATACGAGCAATTTCAAGAATCTTCTCTTTTGTTAGATCGTTTTCATTATTTCTCATTGGAAACTATTATAGTTTTTTTCGTTTCCAAACTATAAAATAATTATACTTTTTTCAAGCATTGATTTTCAAGATTTACTTTAAAGCTTTATGATAATTGGTTTCAGAATTCCAGTTAATTTCTAATGAAGAATAAAATTTTCAAACTTACTATAATGTTTAAAACAAAAAATGTCAGGCTAAGATACTTGCTTAACCTGACATTATTTCGAGGCAAAATAGTTCTAAGTAGAATATTTTATCTTCAATTAAAAATTTCTCAGAAAAAGTTGTTTACCTCCAACTCATAATATTTCAGTTCGGGAATTTTAAGATGCTCTTTCAAGTATTTAACTTCATTGCGAATTTCTTCAATTTTATTCTCTGTATCTTCAACAATAGTGATTGTGAAGTAACCAGGCCAGATTTTATTATCAAATAGTGGTTCTACATTCGCAATCTTTCCTACAGCCTTATCAATTCGAGTGAAATTTTTCACTTCCAATTTTTCTAAAATCTTATCAATACTTTCTGTTTCAGAGACATTGTGAATTATAAATGCGATTTTCATAATTAACTCTCTTTGTTTTTCTTTAATCGACTTTCAAAAATATTATACATTATAGGAACAATAATTAAAGTAATGAATGTTGAGAAAGTCATTCCACCAACCATTGCAGCACCAAGCGGTTTCCAGGTTTCTGAACCACTGCCTGTACTTAAGGCAAGAGGTAGTAAACCAAAAATTGTAGTGAAGGAAGTCATCAACACAGGTCTAAGACGACTTCGTCCACCATTCAGAATTGCTTCGACAAGTGTCTGACCTCGCGCTCTTAAAATATTGATGAAATCTACAAGAACAATTGCATTATTAACTACAATTCCAACTAACATTATTATTCCCAGAAAAGAAATCACATTTAATGTTTGGTCAAACACAAATAAGCCAATCAATACTCCGGCAAAAGCGAAAGGAATACTGAACATAATGATGAATGGATCAAGTAAACTTTCGAATTGTGCTGCCATTACAATATAAACCAGAACAATGCTCAACAAAAGTAATAGCAATAAATCTCTGAATGCTTCCTGTTGTTGTTCATAGCTTCCACCAAATTCAATCCTCGTATTTGGCGGTAAGGGAATATCTTTCAGAATATTTTCAATTTCAAGAACAGCCTGACCTAAAGATGTACCCGAAAGTCCAGCTTCTACCTTTACAACTCTTTCCTGATTTTTTCTATCAATTTCAACAGGTGCGAATTCAGTTTTAATCGTTGCAAAATTTTTTAATGGTATTTGTTTACCCAAAACATTGGTAACTTCAAGATTAGCAATGTCTTCAATTTTCATTCTAAATTTTTCATCAAGACGCAAGCGAATATCATAAGTTGTCTTAGTCCCTCTGAATTGAGTCGGGATATTTCCAAACACATAATTTCTCAATGTCGTTGCAATAATTGCCGTATTTAATCCGAGCATTGCAGCTTTTTCTTTATCAATCTCAATTGTCAATTCTGGTTTATTTTCCTGAAGTGAAATTTGTGGTTCTACTACACCTTGAACCATTGAAATCTTTTCAGCAATCTGTTCTCCAACTCTTCTTGATGCATTTAAATCAGGACCAAGAATTTCAATTGAAATTGGTTTACCCTGACCAAATATAGCTGCCTGTCCGCCAGCCTGAGTTAATACATTCAACTTATTTATCTTTGGATATTGCTTCAAAAAATTTCTCAAATCATCAGCAATTTCTTTATTAGATCTTCTTCGTTCTTCCACATTTACAAGTCTGATGTTAATCAGTCCTATGTTTTCACCTTCTTTAGTTCCAAAAACCGAACCCAGACCTGAAGCACTTTGCCCAACCTGGTAGAAAATATCTTTTATCTCTGGAGTTCTTTCTTTAACTAAATCATACATTTCCCGAGTAAATTTTTCTGTTTCATAAACACTTGTTCCCACAGGTAATTCCATTATAACCTGAACCTGTGAACTATCACTTTCTGGAATAAAATCAGATCCAATAAATGGAATTAGCCCAAGCGTTAAAATCAAGAATATTAGTCCAGCCAAAATTGTAATTTTCTTATGATTTATAGCCCAACGCAAAATATTGTAATAAATCTGATCAATATTATTAAAAATATTTTCACTCCAGTCAAAAACCTTATCAAGAAATTTACTAGAAGCTTTTCTCTCTTCAAACTTTTTCAAGAGAGTTGATGTAAGCATTGGAGTTAAAAACAAAGCGACAAAAAGGGACATTGAAATTGTAATCGTTGTAATTGCTGCAAGTTGTGTGAAAAGAATTCCTGCAATTCCAGTTAAGAAAAAGAGCGGAGCAAAAACAGCGATAGTCGTTAATGTTGATGCAAGTAGGGCTGAACCAACTTCACTGGCTCCGTACATAGAAGCTTCTTTAATATGTTCACCTTTTTCAACATGTTTAACAACATTTTCCAGAACGACAATTGCGTTATCCACAACCATTCCCACTGCGATCGCAATTGAAGATAAGGAGAGAATGTTTATTGTATAATTGAAAACATACATAAAGAAGAAAGCAATAATTAAAGAAAACGGAATTGATATAATTATAATTAAACTTGCTCTAACTCTTCTTAAGAAGAGTAAAACTACAAGAGAGACCAGAACAAGACTCGTAAAGAATGTTTTTAAAAGATTGTTTATCGATCTTCGAATAAATTCAGCACCATCAAAAACAATACTGATTGATAAACCATATTCTTTTTCAATTTTCTTAATCTCTTTTTTTAATGCGTCTGACACATTAACAGTATTTGCTCCTGAAAGTTTATTCATTAATACGACAACGCCTTTTTCGCCATTAATTAAAGTTCTTCTTTCATCTTTTGTAACCGTATCAATTATTGTTGCAATGTCTTTCAGGTATAAAATTTTACCATTAGTTGCACCAATAACAACATTTTCGATATCAGCTGGAGAAGTAAATTCACCTTTCAACCTTAAAATGTAAGAAAGTTTTTTATCGTCAACGCTTCCAGCTGGTAGAGTTAAATTATCTGCTTTAACAATTTGTGCAATCTGATTTATAGAAAGATTATAAGCTTTCAGTTTATCAGGATCGAAATCAACCCTGATTTCTCTCGCTGGAGCTCCAAATGCTTGAACTCCACCAACCCCTGGTATTCTCACCAATCGATCTGCTATGTTATCATCAACAAAGTCTTTGAATTCTTTATAATCTATATTCTTTGGAACGGTAATTCCAGCAACAATTACAGGGAATTGTTCGGTGCTGAATTTGAATATCTTAGGATTTTCGACTCCATCAGGTAGTTGAACTTTTGCAAATTCGAGGGATGAACGACAATCATTAGCAGCCTCATCGAGATCTGTTCCCCAGTCAAATTCAAGTGATACAATTGAGATGTTTTCTTTAGATATTGATGTGATCTTTTTAAGATTTGGAACTGACGCAAGTGATTTTTCAATAATTCGCGTTACTTTAATTTCGATATCATCGGCACTTGAACCGGGATAAGTTGTAAGAACAGTTAAAACCGGCGCCTCAATCTTTGGAAGTAAATCAATGGGAATTAATCTAAGTGAATAGAGTCCAAACACAAGCGTTGCAATAAAAATCATAGTCGTTAGAACAGGACGCTTAACTCCAATTTCTGGTAATTTCATATTAACTCGCTCCTCCTTTTATAAACCTTTGAAGAGTTTTACTTTTACACCATCAGACAAATTAGATTGACCTTCAATAATTACTTGATCGCCTTCCTTTAATCCAGAAAGAATTACACTTTCATCATTTACTTCTTTACCTTTTACAACAAATTTTTTCCTTGCCTTTCCGTCTTGATAAAGATAAACAAAATTCTTTCCTGTCATTGGATCAGTCAAAATTGTTGAAGTTGGAACCAGTAATTCTAATGTCTCACCTAAATCAATCTCAACTCTTACAAATGAATTTGCCTTGATTTTGTTCCCTCGATTGGTAACTCTAATCTCAATGTCAACCTTTTTGCTGACAGGATCAACTACAGGACTGATTCTTGTCACATAACCTATGAATATTTCTCCCGGAAGTAAATCACTAGTTACTTTTGCTTTTTGACCAATTTTAATTTTATAAGCATCAAGCTCATTAACAGAGATTTTTATTTTGAGTTCGTTAACATTCATCAAATGTAAAATTGCAGGGACAGATCTTCCACCACTTGGTGCCATTAAAAATAATTCTCCATCATTTAAATATTTTGCAGTTATCACTCCGGAGAAGGGAGCTCTCAATTGAGTGTTTTCTAAAATCTTCTCATAATTCGTCTTTAAAGTTTCATAAGCAAGTTTAAATTTTTCGTACTGTTGTTCTGAAATAGCTCCTTCGGCTTTTAATTTTTCGGCTCGTTCAAAATCTTTTTTTGCATCGTTGTATTGAATTTCAATTTGAGTTAATTGCTGATCATCCATTTGAACAAGCAATTGACCCTGTTTAACATAATCACCTTCATTCACATAAATTTTTCTAACCCTTGAGGCTATCTGTGCAGCGAGAGCTGCTTCTTCCCATGGATAAGCTGTACCAGTGAATAGTAAATTATTTTTTACAACTTTTCTCTCAACTTTTTGAACTGTGACTGATTTAATCTCTTCTTCTTTTTGTGCTTCTTTTTTTGAACCACAACCGATGAAAGCAACTACTAATAACAGAATTAAAAGAAATTTAATTTTCATATTTCTTCACCTCTATTTAATTGATTTGTTTAGATAAAATTCAAGTTCTGCCTGTGCAACGAGATATTCATAAATAGCCTGAGCATAACCAAGTTCAGCAGAGAGTAAATTTATATTTGCATTGCTTATTTCAAGTTGAGTACTCATACCTTCATTATATCGAACTTCAGCAATACGATAATTGATTCTTGCTTTTTCACGATTAAGTTTTTGGGCTTCAATTTTTTCAAGTGCCGTCGCCATTCGGTTTTTTGTATTGGTTATTGCAATATCAAGTTGCTTCTTTGTATAATTAATTGTTTCTTCAAGCTGCTTGGATTGAATCTCCGCTTGCTCTACACGACTTTTGACACCAAATCCAGAAAAGATTGGAACGCTTAAAGTTAATCCAATCGCAGCACTCTTAACCCACCTGTAAGCATTGAAATTATAATCTTCAGCTTGAGTTTGAATCTGGTAATTCCCAAAAGCAACCAGACTCGGGAAGTGTCCCCACCTTTGAAGCATTATATTTTTATCAGCAATTTGTTTTTGCAATCCGAGTTTTCTCAAAGTAAATGTATTTTCAATAACATAATTATCAAGCTGAGGCAGGTTTTTGCTTGTAAATAAACTTTCAATTGATCCAATAACTTCTATGCTGTCATTAGATGATAAATTCAATAAAGATTTAAGAAAGTTGAGAGCTGTTTGAGAAGTGTATTCAGCTTGAAGAACATTTGGCTTAATTTTTTCAACTTCGACCTGAGCACTTAAATACTCGAAATCTGAAATCAATCCTTGCTTATTCAATTTTTCTGCGTTTTCAAGATTTCGCAAAGCGTTTTCATAACTTTGCTTGATAAATTTTTCTGTTGCTTTTGTTAAAAGAACATCCAGAAATGCTTTCGTTGTATTCAGTCTAATTTGAGCTAATGTTTCTTCATAAGTCAAATTGCTTAACTCGAGTCCTAATTTGCTCATCAAAATTCCAGTGTAAGCCTGCCCCATAAAAATTGGCATTCCAAATTTTAATTGACCTGAGTAAGAATTTTTTGAACCAATCTCAATAGGTCTAATCTGTCCAGTTCCACCAAAAAAATCTGGAAGGAAAAATACCGGCTTTTTAATATTTCGGATGTAACTTCCTTCCGCCGATATACTCGGAAAAAGTGAAGAATAAGATTCACTTAACCTCGATTCTGATTTATTAATATCATATCTGGCAATTTTAATTTGCGAATTTTCTTTCAAAGCTATTTCAATTGCTTTATCAAGTGTGAGATTTGTTATAATTTTTATCTCACCAGCTGAAGCAAAATTCTGTGTGAGAAAAAGTATTAAAAACGCAAAAATTATCTTTCTCATGTTTCTCCTTTTTCAATTTGATTTACTAATTCAAGTGAAACCTTATAAAATTTCTGAATAGCTGAGAGATATTCCTTTTGTTCTTCTAGGGAAAGTTTTGAGATTAATTTTCTGAATAAAGCTTTACTTTCATCAATATGTTGATCTATAAATTTCTGTCCCTTTAAAGAAAGTTTTAAAGTAATTTTTCTTCTATCTTCAGGAGAAATACTCCTTTCAATATATTTCATCTTTACAAGTCTATCCACCAATTCTGATGCTGAACTTTGTGCAATGACAAGTTTTTCCGCAAGTTCTTTCAGAGTTATGTTTGGAATATGACAGATATATTGAAGAGCAAAAAGTTGAGTGAGTGTAAGTTCTGAATTAAATATTGTAGGATTCAATTTAAACATTACCTCTCGGAGCTTATATCCAATCTCCATAAGTTCATTAATGATTATTTCTGACTCCTGAATTTTTGCCATTATATTCTTTAATCATTAGAATTTCGAACTATTAGATATCCGATTAATTCGGAAAACGATACAAAAATAAATTTATAAATATTTATTGTCAAGTAATAAATCAATCAGCGATAATTTTAATCATAATCACTGAGTTTTAAATAGAGAGAACCCGCCAAGAATTGCCGCGTTATCTTTAAGGTGGGAAAGAATAATTTTTGTGCCTTTGTAATTACTTTTTAATGCCATCTCTTTTGCTTTACTTTTAATTATTGGCAGCATAAAATTTCCAATTGCTTCCATCACACCGCCTGCAAAAACTACGCAATCAAAATCAAACATATTAATTAAATTGCCAGTTATTATTCCCAGTTCAGTTGCAGCATGATTTACAGCTTTAATTGTAACTTTATCTTTTTTCTTGATAGCTTGCGCAAGTATACTTGATTTAATCACTTTTCGATTATCTGTAAGCTTTGTGATGATTGATTTTTTACCATTCTTAATCTCTTCATTGATCATTCTTGTTATAGCAGTCCGTGATGCTTCTGTTTCCAAACAACCAGAATTGCCACAACCACATCTGTAACCTTTATTTTTAATTTTAATATGCCCAATTTCACCAGCTGAAAAATTTTTCCCACGATAAAGTTTTCCATCAATGATTATTCCTGCACCGACACCGGTCCCAACAAAAATCGCAATTAAATTTTTGCATTTTTCTTTTCCTTCGTAATGATAAATGCCAAGTGTTCCGAGATTTGCATCATTTTCAATTAAAACTTTTTTGTTGAAATGTCTAAAGATTGGTTTAATTACATTTATATTTTTCCATCCAAGATTTGGAGCTAAATTTACAAACCCAGTTTCAGGATTAAGTGATCCAGGAATTCCTAAAACAATTCCATCGAGTTCAATTGCACTTAAATTTTTTTGCTGGAGGGCTTCTTCAATTGTTAAAATGATTCTATCAATGGTGCTTTCTTCTCTATTTTTTGTTTTTGTTGATTTTTTAGTTATTGAAATAATCTCGGCGTTTTTATTTAAGATAGCTGCTAATATTTTTGTCCCACCTAGATCAACAACGGCAATATAGTTTTGAATTTCAGGCATTAGATCTTCATTTTTATTTCAAGATAAAAAGGAAAAAACAAAAAAGGGAAGGTTTCGACCCTCCCTTTCAAAATTATTGAAGTGATTTATAAGTAAACCACCAATCAAATCCTTCCCAGGATTTTCTTTTTTCAGCTTCAACAATATCTTTTGGTGGTGGAATGATGACTTTATCTTTAATAAGTTCATTGTTGGGCCAATTCTCTGGCGTTGCCACTTTGTTTGCATCGGAAATTTGTAATGCCTTTAATGCACGAAGAACTTCATCGATTTGTCTTCCAATTTCCTGAGGATAATAAATCATTAATCGAATTGTACCTTCTGGATCAATGATAAAAACCGCTCGAACTGTATTTGTGCCTTTTCCAGGATGAACCATTCCAAGTGCTTTTGCAACATTCCCCATATCATCTGCAATAATTGGGAAAGGAATTTCAATTCCAAGTTTTTCTTTGATCCACTCTACCCACTTAATGTGAGAAAATACCTGATCAATCGATAATCCAATCAACTCAGCATTTAATTTTTTGAACTCTTCATTTCTTTTTGCAAAAGCAACAAATTCTGTTGTGCAAACCGGTGTGAAATCAGCTGGATGACTGAATAAGACAATCCATTTGCCTTTGTAATCTTCAGGTATTCGTTTAATACCATGAGTAGTTTGAACTTCAAGAGATGGAATTTTTTCACCAATTAAGGGAATACCGGTTCTTGTTTCGTTGGTCATATTTACCTCCATAATTTTTTCAATTAGATGCTTCACACAATACTAAGGTTCAATTAAATTCATTCCCACATTTTTCATTTAAGAATTATTTATAGATACATAATCAAAACAGCTGAGCGAAGAATGTCTCCTCCTGGTGAAGCTGACTCTTCGCCCAGCCCATCCGGTCTATCAATAACTATCTTTTGTAAGTACCACCTTCCCTCTAAATACTCTATAGATGAAAATCGTATAAGCAATTACTATTGGCATACCAATCAACGCAATTATTAACATTGTTTTTAAAGTATATTGAGATGAGGAAGAATTATAAATCGTTAAACTGAAATTTGTAAGATCAATACTCGATGGAACCAATCTCGGATAAAGACTCAATGCCAGTAAACCAATTAGTGTTGCAATCATTACAGATGAAGTTAAAAATGACAAACCAAATTTTTTACTCTTTAATGCAACTGGATAATAAACAATGCCTGCAAGCAATAGAAGGAATAAAATCCAGAACAAAATATTTTTCATAATACCTTCAAATAAGTAAGGTGCAACAAATAAAGTTATAATAGTTGAAATAACATAAAGAGAGATAAAAGCAATGTAACTCCCATTTGCCCATTTAATCATTTTCTCGAGATGCGAACCTTCTGTTTTCATTGTCATATAAGTTGCACCCTGCATAACAAACATTGCAAATCCTGTTAATCCAATTAAAATTGCGTAAGGATTTAGTAATCCAAGAAATGTGATGTGCGAAACTATTTTCCCATCTACAATTTCAATTGGAAGTCCTTTCATTATATTTCCAATTGCAACTCCATAAAGTAAAGCTGGGACTATACTGCCAAGAGCAAAGGCTAAATCCCACCGCTTCTTAGCCTCTGGTGTTTCAGAAAATTTTCTGAATTCAAAAGAACCTGCTCTAAAAATCAAAAAGAAAAGTAAAAGCATAAAAGCTAAATAAAATCCACTAAAAACAGTTGCGTAAACAATCGGGAAGGCAGCAAATAAGGCGCCACCGCCGGTTAATAACCAGACTTCATTTCCATCCCAGACAGGACCTACTGCATTGATATTAACTTTTCTTTCTTTTGCATCTCTGGTGAAGAGTTGAATTACTCCAACACCAAGATCAAATCCATCAAGGATTGCATAACCAATAATTAGAACTCCAATTAAAAGAAACCAGATTGTGTTTAGATCTATCATTGTAAAACCTCCTGTGTAGTTGTTGCCTCTGGTCCTTTTTTAACCCATCTGAATAAGAGCGAAAGGAAAATTGATAAAAGAAGAATATAGATCAGAACAAATATAATTATTGAGAATAGCAATTCACCTGTACCGACGGTAATAGAAACTGCATCTTTTGTCTTCATTAACTTATAGACAATCCAAGGTTGCCTTCCAACTTCTGCAGAAATCCAGCCAAGTTGGCAGGCAATTAAAGGTAAAGGTGTTGACCACATCAAAATCTTAAGCAATCCTTTTTTATCAAATAATTTTTTCTTCCTTAAGAAATAAACTGATAATGCAGTTATAAAAATGAAATATACTCCTAAAACAACCATATTATGATAAGAAACAAAAGTCAACCACAATGGTGGAATTTCATCCGGCGGAAATTCATTAATGCCTTTTATTTCAGCATTAATATCACCAAATGCAAGCCAGCTCAATAGACCAGGAATTTCTACTGGGAAGTGAAGTTTTGGTGGTTTTGTTCCCGGAATCGCAAAAATGGCAAGTGGTGCACCTTCTTGTGTCTTATATAGACCTTGAGTTGCTGCAAACTTTTCTGGTTGAGTACGCGCAACTTGTTTTGCATGTTCGTGTCCAAATGGAAATAATTCGAGTAAAGATACAATCAATCCAAAAATCACTGAAAATGTGATCGCTCTTTTTGCAACTTCTACTGATTTATTTCTGATCAACCAATAAGCAGCAATTCCTGTCATTAAGAAAGAACCGCTAATTAACGAAGCAACAAAAGTGTGGAAAAATCTTGGAAGTGTTGAAGGATTAAAAACCGCAGCCCAGAAATCTACAAGTTCAGCTCTGTTATTTTGAATTATATAACCAGCCGGAGTTTGCTGCCATGAATTTGCAACTAAAATCCAGAATGCTGAAATGGTTGAACCAACTGCAACCATTAAAATTGAAAACCAGAGAACTCCTTTCGATACTCTTTCTCTACCAAAGATGTAAAGTCCTAAAAATGTTGATTCAAGGAAAAATGCAAAAACACCTTCGGCCGCAAGAGGAGCGCCAAAAACATCTCCAACAAATTTTGAATATTCAGACCAGTTTGTACCGAATTGAAATTCCATTACAATACCACTTGCAACACCAACTGCAAAAATTAAACCCAGTACCTTCCCGAAAAACTTTCCAATCTTTGCATAAACTTCGTCTTTCTTTTTCCACCCAATTGCCTCAATAATTACAAGCATCCAGGCAAGACCAATTGTGAGCGGTGGAAATAAGAAGTGAAAACCAACAGTGAGTGCAAACTGAAGACGAGCCAGAAGTAGTGGATCCATAAATCCTCCCTTTTAATTGTTGATTTTTTGTTTGAGCAAATTGCGTCTACTGATTGATTCAAGTGCAAGTTCTTTTATTGATTTACTTGATAGTTTTTGCCTCATCAAAGCCTGAGTATCGCACCACAATGTATGAACTGAACACCATCTTGTATTTGAACAAAACTCTTTATCAATTAAACATTTATTTAAAGCAAGTGGACCCTCAACTGCTTGAATTATATCGTATGGAGTAATTTTATCTGGGCTCTTCACAAAAGAAATTCCGCCATTTACACCTTTATATGATTTAATTAAACCAGCATTGCATAATTGTGGAATAATTTTGCGTAGAAATTTCTCAGGAATATTTTGTAGCTCAGCAATTTCTTTGATAGTTATAAGTTCCTTATCCTCGTTTTCAGCGAGATGGATCATCGTACGGATTGCGTATTCACCTGCTAAAGTTAATTGCATTTCTATCTACAAAATTTTTTAATTCAAATATGACAAATTTTATCATATTTTACAAGTGCAACTATTTATTCAGTTGACTTAGAGCATTACTAATCTTTTAATTAGAAACTTAATTTTCTCTCTAACTAAATTTGTTTAGAGATTAATACAACTGATCTTAATACGATGAATTTCTTGACTTCCATTATTTCCATTAATAAAGTTTTATGGAACATTGTATCTTTTCTATCATCTAATTTTAATCAACTTTAAAGCTCGGTCATTTTCGAATCAACTCTATTATTTTTAATTTTTAGTATGTCTACACCATTAATGAAACAATATTATAAGATAAAGCAAAAGTATCCGGATACGATTTTGCTTTTTAGAATGGGAGATTTTTATGAGACTTTTGAAGATGACGCTGTTATCACTTCGAAAGTCTTAGGAATTACTTTAACCAAAAGAGCACACGGAGCTTCTGGCGATGTTCCACTTGCAGGGTTTCCTCATCATGCACTGGATTCCTACCTGCCAAAATTAATTCGTGCAGGTTATAGAGTTGCAATTTGTGAGCAACTTGAAGATCCAAAGTTCGCTAAAGGTATAGTCAAACGAGATGTGATTGAAGTTGTAACTCCTGGTGTTGCCTTCTCTGAAAAATTACTTGATCATAAATCCAACAATTATCTATGCGGTATTTATATAAAAGATGATGTCGCTGGAATTTCATTTGCCGATGTAACTACAGGAGAATTTTATACAACTGAAGTATCTATTAAGAAACTCAGAGAAACCCTCGAATCAATTTCTCCTGCAGAAGTTTTAGTTTCTAAAAGAGAATTACCAAAACTTCAAGCCATATTCGATCAAATTCCTTTTAAATTTACAATTACAAAAGTTGATGATTGGATTTTTTCTTACGAGTACTGCTTCGAAATTCTAACAATGCACTTTAAAACTACTTCTCTTAAAGGATTTGGAATTGATAACAATCAAACCGAAGCAATTATAGCTGCTGGAGTAGTTCTTCATTATTTACAGGAAACACAAAAAGCAAATCTCGCTCATCTGAAAAAGCTTTCTGTTTACAATCCAACTGATTATATGATTTTAGACCCTGCTACAAAAAGAAACCTTGAAATCCTTTCTTCAATGTCAGATGGTTCAAGAGCTGGATCTTTGATTTCAATTTTAGATAAAACAAAAACTTCAATGGGCGGAAGGCTTCTCAAAAAATGGGTATCTCTTCCACTATTAAAACTTGAACAAATTCAGAATCGACTTGATGCAGTTGATGAGCTTTATCAAAATGAAAATTTAAGAAATCAACTTACAGAAGAATTAAAACAAATTGGCGATCTCGAAAGAATTATTTCAAAAATTTGCACGGGTAGAGCTAACCCAAGAGATGTAATAAACTTAAAATTAAGTCTAAAGAGAATTCCTGTAATTAAAGATATATTAAGAAATGTTAAATCAATTGCAGTGCAAAAAATTAGAGACAGTTTAATTGGTTTGACTTACATCGTTGATAAAATTGAAATGATGTTAGTTGACGATCCACCTTTAAATATTGCAGACGGTGGAGTAATTAAACCTGGATTTAACGCTGAACTCGATGAATTAAGAAATCTTTCATCTTCAGGTAAAGATTATCTTGCTCAACTTCAGGCAAGAGAAAGAGAACGTACTCAAATTCCATCTTTGAAAGTTGCTTACAATAAAGTTTTTGGTTATTACATTGAAATCTCAAATGCTCACAAAAGCAAAGTACCCCAAGATTATATTCGAAAACAAACACTCGTAAATGCAGAACGTTACATCACACCTGAACTAAAACAGTATGAAGAAAAAATTTTAAATGCAGAAGAAAGAATTTACCAGCTTGAATCAGAATTCTTTAATGAACTACGAGTCACAATTTCAGATGAGGCTGAAAAGATTCAAAAGAATGCTCAATTAATTGCAGCGCTCGATTGTTTCTTGAGTTTTGCTGAAGTAGCAATCGAAAATAACTATGTAAAACCCGAAGTAAACAATGACGATGCAATTATCATTAAAAATGGGCGTCATCCTGTTGTTGAAAAAATTTTACCTTACGGTGAAAAATTTACTCCCAACGATACTTTCCTTGACAACTCAACTCATCAGATTATGATAATCACCGGACCTAATATGTCCGGTAAATCAGTTTATCTCAGACAGGTCGGTTTAATTGTTTTACTCGCACAAATTGGTTCGTTTGTCCCGGCTGAAAGTGCAAAAATTGGAATTGTGGACAAAATCTTTACAAGAGTTGGCGCTTCAGATAATCTGGCTGCGGGTGAATCAACTTTCCTTGTTGAGATGCATGAAACAGCAAACATTGTAAATAACGCAACACCAAAAAGTTTAATTCTTCTGGATGAAGTCGGCCGCGGAACAAGCACTTTTGATGGACTTTCAATTGCCTGGGCTTTGACTGAATATCTTCACGAAAACATAAATGTTGCTGCAAAAACTTTATTCGCAACTCATTATCACGAATTAAATGAACTCGCTAATATTTATCCTAGAATTGTTAATTATAAAGTTGATGTGAAAGAAGTTGGCGATAAAGTAATCTTCCTTCACAAAGTTATTCCCGGTTATGCTGATCACAGCTATGGAATTCAAGTAGCAGAAATGGCTGGACTTCCAATTTCAATTACAAGACGAGCAAAACAAATTCTTAAAAATCTTGAAAGCAAAGAACTAAGCCCCCTCGATCATCGTAAAAAGAAACAAAAAGAAGAAGATGATGATGATAGAATTCAGCTCTCTTTATTTGAAATTAGAGATGATGCAATTAGAAAAGAGCTGGAGGAACTCGAAATTGATAAACTTACTCCTCTTGAAGCTTTAATAAAATTAAACGAACTTAAAAACAAAACAAAAAAGAATTGAAAGGACTATGACTTTGACAAAACAATTAATTGTAGTTGGAGATCGTGTATTGATAAGACCCGATGAGGCACACGAGAGAACAAGCGCCGGGTTGTATCTTCCGCCAGGTGTAAAAGAGAAAGAAAAAGTACAGAGTGGTTATGTTGTTAAAGTTGGCCCAGGTTATCCCATTCCAACTCCCGATGTAGTTGATGACGAACCATGGAAAGAGAAAAAAGAAAAACCCAAATATTTACCACTCCAGGCTAAGGAAGGTGATTATGCAATTTTCTTAAGAGATCAGGCAGTTGAATTTGAATTCGAAAACAAAAAGTATCTAATCGTTCCTCACAGTGCAATTCTGGTTTTATTAAGAGACGAATTCCTCGAAGAGTAATTTTGAAATATTTTTTATTTGAAATAAAATATATTCAGTTAATAAAACTTAGTAACTCTCTTTTGCTAACTTTTGCAAAATCTTTTCTCTTATAATTTCAGCCGAGGGGATGCCTTTTGGATAAAATCTACAAGCTAAAACTGGCTCTTCGGGTGCAGAAAGATTTTCAATATCTTCTCCATTAATTAACAAAGTAGGAGACCCGCGAAATTTTACTTTCTTTGCTGTCTCTTCATCTTCAACTAAAATTTCTTCAAGATTGATTTTATCTTCCAGACCTTTTATTGCTTCAATTAAATTTTTATGAAGTTTTTCGTGATTTGGACAGCCTTCAAAATACTGGAATTGCACTTTTAATTTCATAAGTTCATCTCATAATTTTATTGTAATTAATGCTTCCAAGTTAAAAATTTTATTTACAGATAAAAGCTACTTATTAAACTCTCGATTGAAAACACCCAATCCTAGTCACTATCAGTAGAGTTCCCTTTTACAAAATCTTTATGTACAAAATGAAATTCTCAATAAATGATTTATGAAAATTTTCTTTATTAGTCGTTTCTATAACTGAGTCAAATTAGCCTTTTAAAAAATTATGAAAAATCAGAACAATGAATGCATTAATCATCATTTTAATTTTCATCAACTATTTTCAAGTAGTTTTTAAATATAACAGTCTATTTTTAACTTGCATTAAAAAATCGTGGAAAAAAATGAAGAGAGTGACCGTATTCTTACCATTCAGCAACAAAGAACATTCAAATGCTTTGATTAATGAGTTCCTTTATCATCCTTGGGTTGATAAAGTCATTCTCATTGCTGACCAAAATTATAACAATGGATTTACAACCATTGTCTCCAAATCAATTTTTTCTTCAAAAGTCATTCAAAAAGTTTTACAACTTGCAACAAACGATTACTTTTTGATCATTACAAAAGATACTTTAGTCAAATTAAATCAATTCGCTCTCGAACGATTTATCTCTTTTGCTGAAACACACGATGCAACTTTACTCTATTCAGACTATTACGATCTAAACGGCGATAAAAAAATTCCTCATCCAGTCCAGGATTACCTGCCGGGAAGCGTGAGAGATAATTTTAATTTTGGTCCTATTTTGTTTTTCTCAAACAAAAAAATTCAACTTATCAAAAAAAGCTTTGGCAATCTTTCCCAAACAAATTATGCCGGACTTTATGAACTTAGACTTTGTATTTCTACTGAATTATTCCAGAAGAAAAATTTAAATCCAATCCTGAGAATACCTGAATTTCTCTATTCGCAAATCGAAACAGATGTTAGAAAAACAGGTGAAAAACTTTTCGATTATGTCGATCCGAAAAATCGCGAAGCACAAATTGAGATGGAACTTGTTTTCACAAAATTCCTGAAACAAATTGGTGCCTATCTTCCACCAAAGTTCGAAAAAATTCCTCATGATGATACTGAGTTCCCAGTAAAAGCAACTGTAATCATTCCAGTTCTCAACCGTGCAAATACAATTACCGATGCAATAGAGAATGTCTTTAAGCAAAAGACCGATTTTTCATTTAATTGCATTGTTGTTGATAATCACAGCACAGACGGCACAACAGAAAAACTTCGTGAAATTTCTTATAAATATCCAAAACTCTTTCATATCATTCCTCAATCCAGAACGCTCGGGATTGGCGGTTGCTGGAATGAAGCAATTTTCCATGATAGATGCGGAAAGTATGCAGTTCAGCTAGATTCAGATGATATCTACGCAGATGAAAACACTCTTCAAAAAATTGTTGATCTACTTGATACAGGTAAATACGCTGCTGTAATTGGCTCATATAAAATGGTGAATTTTGATTTAAAAGAAATACCACCGGGAATAATTGATCACCGGGAATGGACAGACAAAAATGGCAGAAACAACGCTTTAAGGATTAATGGACTTGGCGCACCACGAGCATATAGAACCTCGCTCCTCCGAAAAATTAAATTTCCAAATGTTAGTTACGGCGAAGATTATGCTGTCTGCCTTGAAATTTCAAGAAAATATCGAATTGGTAGAATCTATGAGCCAATTTATTTGTGTCGAAGATGGGAAGGGAATACAGACTCACAACTTTCTATTCAAGCAGAAAATCAACACAACTTTTATAAAGATACAATCCGCACTAAAGAACTCTTCGATCGCATAAAATATCTTAAAGGCAAATAATTAAATGCACAAAAATTTTGAAGATTTAATTCAGAAAAGATTACTCTCAATTGAAGAGTTAAAAAATATTTATCCATCTTTAAATGAATCCGACTACACCGATCTAATTTACGCTACATTCCTTCATCAAAAACATAACTGGGGAATGTTCAACGATGGCTGGAATGGATTTTTATCGAGTGAATATAAAAAATTTCAATTCGATTGGTTTCAAATTAAAGTTCAATTCAATCCAACAAGATTTGTAAGTTCTTCTGCAAAAGTTGATGATGAAACAATAAAAAAGAGAAAATGCTTTTTATGTCTCGAAAATCTTCCTGAAGAACAAAAAGGGATTTTATTTGAAAGTAAAAGTCAACCCGCTGAGCGATTAATTTTTCTTTGCAATCCCGCACCAATTTTTAATGAACACTTTACTCTTTCGAATGTAAAGCACACACCTCAACAAATTTTAAATAACATTTCAATGATGCTTGAACTCGCTGAGTTATGCAATAACGAATACACAGTTTTTTATAACGGTCCGAAATGCGGTGCTTCCGCTCCTGATCATTTCCATTTCCAGGCTTGCCCTGCCGATGAATTGCCAGCAGAAAAAGATTTTCTAAATCACCCCGATAAATTTCAAATCTTGAAAGAATCAAATAATGTAATCTTACGATTTATAACTAAAGAAAATTACCTTCGAAATGTTTTTATTTTTTCATCAAAAGATAAAATAAGCTTAATCAATCAATTCAAAAATTTTTACAACGCACTACAAAAAATTAGTGAAACAGTTTCAGAACCAATGATGAATCTCTTTGCATTAATGCGAAATGATGATTACTATATTGTAATCTTCCCAAGAGAGAAACACAGACCCGATTGTTACTTTGCAGAAGGGGAAGCGAATATGTTAATAAGCCCTGGACTTGTGGATATGTGTGGAATGCTTGTAACTCCACTTCAAAAAGATTTTGAAAGAATAAATGAAGAAATAATTAGACAGGTTTATTTCGAAGTGAGTCTTTCGACTTCAAAATTTCAGAATTTGCTCGAAATACTAAATCAAATTTAATATAATAAAAGAACTCACCATCGGTTAGATGATGAGTTCCTTCTGATCTATTTTTTCAGAAAAGCAATTTAAGGCTTATTTATTTTGTGAGCCTCTGGCTTCGCTGACAACAATTTTTCTTCCTTTGACTTCACTGCCATTTAATGCTTCTAGAGCATCGTTTGCAGCATCTTCGGAAGACATTTCAACGAAACCGTAACCCTTTGAACGGCGAGTTTGTTTATCTCTTATTACAACAGCAGATGTGACTTCGCCATAGGGTTCGAACAATTTTTGGAGCTCCTCATTGGTGGTTGAAAAAGGAAGGCTCCCAACAAAAAGTTTTTTGGACATAGAACTAAGATCCTTATAAAAACATCTTGCAGCTGCACTTCATAGAATCTTATAAAAAGATTTTCACTCCATTAACTATGAAAGCTACTGCAATTGATTTTAATTTAGATAAATAAAAATGGATTTCAAAATGAGTAAATCGAAGATTAGGAAGTTTAAAAAATCTAAAATGATTTTAACTATTCTAGTAATTAAAAGTGGTAATCTTTTCCTCGATATTTAAAAACAACAATCCCGACTTTCGTCGGGACTGTTGTAAGTTATTCACTACGGAATAATCCTTATTGTGATTTGCTGTACAAAAATAATTATTTTTATGCAAGAAAAGAAAGGGTTAAAAAAATGAAAAAAATTTTGGGATTAGATATAG
>JBNAWO010000014.1:0-41076 GCA_049699815.1 Ignavibacteria bacterium
CAATTTCCGGCGTTGCTCCGCTGCTTGGATTTCTTGGAACAGTTACCGGTATGATTTCAGCTTTTATGAGGATTGAATCGCTTGGTGGCAATGCTTCTCCATCTGATCTCGCGGGTGGAATTTGGGAAGCTCTGTTAACGACTGCATTTGGACTTTCGGTGGGAATTATTGCTTATCTCTTTTACAATTATTTCGTTACAAGAATCAATAAACTCATTTCAGAAATGGAAATTACCTCTACTGATTTTATTGATGTTTTGTATGAAAAAGAGCACGGTAAGATGAAATGAAATTCGAATCTGAAACAAAATTATTGACTGCCTTTAATTATTCCTCGTTAACTGATATTGTGATGCTTTTATTGATTTTCTTTTTATTGACTTCTCAATTTGTAATCACAACAGGGGTTCAGGTTAAGCTTCCAAAATCAGAAGCTTCTGAACCGGTTAATGAAAATCAATTTATCGTTACAATTACAAAGTCAAACGACATTTATTTTGGCAGTGAAAAAATAAGTCTTGGTGAACTGGCCGATAAAATTATTAAATCACCCGAACAACAAAGAGAAAAGAATCTTGTAATCAAAGCCGATAAAGAAGTCCCAATCGAAATTTTAATCAAAGTGATTGATATTGCTAAAAGCTCAGGTGTAAATAAGTTTACAATTGCGACTGAAAAAGAAAACTTATGAAACGTTTTTTAACTAATCGCAGAAATGCGTTTCTAATTTCGTTCTTAATTCATGCAATAGCTTTATTCCTGTTTTCTTTCATTTCACTTGGAACCACCATAGAAGAACTGGACTATGTAACTGTTGATTTTGGAAGTCCCGGTTCAGGTAGAATTGGTGAATCTCGATTGAACGAAAAATCAAACACGGCACTTGAAGAGCAAAAAGAAACTTCCGAAGAAACGAAACAAAATGTCAAAACCCCAAAAGTAAGACAAGAATTTGATGAGGTTATTCAAAAGAACAACAAACCAGAAAATGAAAAAGAGAAAATTGAGCGAATAAAAAAATCTGAAAATATTTTAAGCAATACTTCAAAAAATGAAACTGGAGATCAACCATTTGGTTCTAGTGGTTATAGCTTTGATTGGGGTGGAAAAGGAACTCGAAAAATTTTGAGATGGGAAAAACCTAAATTTCCAGAAGGAGTTCAAAAAGAAATTGATATAAAAATAAAATTCACCATCCTTCCCGATGGTTCGGTTGTTTCACCAGTCCCATTAATTAAAGCAGATACTCAACTTGAAGATGCTGCAATTCAAGCATTAAAAACCTGGAAGTTTGAACCCCTAAGACCTAATCAAATTCAATTTGAACAGACAGTTATAATAACTATTCCATATAGATTAGAATAACTTAAATAAGAGATTCTTTCCCTTTCTTACCTCTTCCTCGAAAATAAGTTGTATAAAAGAAATACTCGAAAATTGTAACTATTGTGAGCGAGATTGTATCTCGATTGTAAAATTTACCTAAACCTTCCGGGGGGAAAATCAGAGAAGCGATTAAGTAAGAAATTGTCCATCCAACAGAAAAGATGATCCCCACAAAAATCAAAATTAAAATTGCGGCACCCAAGCCCTCATCCTGCCATCTCTTAGTGAAAACATACAAAGCAAAAATCAGATGACAGTAAAAAAGAAAAATTGCAATCATAACCTATTAGTTTTGTTTTGTTTCAATTAAAAAGAATCTTTAATAATTCTTTTTTTAATACTCGAAACGCCAAGCAATGCGCCAATTGTTGCAAAAATAGAATTTACAATTGATGCATTAAAGAATAATAAAAAAGTCAGTAGCGAAGAAAATCTTTTCTCATCGATCTCTTTTGCAATATCTTGAATGATTTTAGGTACTTTCATATCTGGAACATATTGTTGCATCAATACAATTGAATCATAAACAGGATTATCTTTCGAAACTAATATAAAAAGTGATTGAAAGATTGACTCAAAGAATCCTGAAATTACACCAATTAAAAGACCAATCTGAAATCCATCCGATTTTTCAATCTTAAATTCAGGATTATTCTTCATTTGAAGATAATAAAGATTAGTTCCTAAAATTCCAGCGAGTGGAGCAAGTAAGCAGCAAGTAGCCATCTGAATTACTGGAACTACACTTAATACAGCAAGACTAAATCCTGCAACTAATGTTGGTAAGAATTTTTCTTTTTTCATTCTTGAAACTTGAAATTAATTAGCAATGAATTCAAAAAATAGACTGGTATAAAACTGAAAATAATCCCAGTCAAAAACCTTACGAAATTAGTAGTTTCAATTTTGAAAATAAAATTAATACTCCACTCAATAAGCATAGGCAGAGCAAAAACAAAAATTGTTTTGTGAGAAATTTTATCAACTGCTTCTCGTAATCTTTGACTAGTTGAAAGAAACAGGAAAAAGATAAATGCACCTGTAAAAATTCCCGTACACCTTGAACAAAGAAAAATAGGTTTTTCGTCTACAAAAAAGCATCGGCTTTCAATCTGATGGCAGATTGTCCCAAAAAGATTTTTTATGATAAAAAGTAAAGTAAAATTATGAATAAAAAGAAGAGATAGACTTAAAAGTAGAAAAACAAACAAGATAATACTGCAGATAACATATCTAAAATTTTGATTGATTTTCATCTATCACTGATAGTTTTATTGTAAAATAATAATAAATGATTAAATCATAATTTGGATAAAAAATTCTTTGTTGATAAATTTGCTTCTCAAAATGAAAGGATAAAACAATGGCCAGAGTATGTGAAATATGTGGAAAGAAGCCCATTTATGGTAACAATGTGTCGCATGCACACAACAGAACTCGTAGAAGATGGTTACCAAACTTACAGAAAGTTCGGGCTAAAGTAGGAAAATCTGTAAAGACAATTAGAGTCTGCACAAATTGTATTAAATCTGGGAAAGTTTTAAAAGCCGCTTAATATTGCGGCTTTTAATTTTCCTTCTTGCAAATCAAAATCCTTTGATTAGTTAATAAATAAAATTTTCCAAGTTTTATTTCCATCCTTTTAAATTTAAGATCTTTTATTATTTCTCTATCTAAAAATAACTCCACCAGTTCGTTTTGAAATTCATATATTTTTTTTTCTGTTAAAAAATAGATTGAATTCTGATCGACTTGAAAATCTATTACGCTTTCTTTTATTTCGTTCGGGATAGGGATTAATTTTACAAAACTTCCAAACTCGTCATAAATTAAAATTTGTTCTTTATCTAAAATATAAACTCGTTGCAATTGATCTAATTTGATTCTTCTAGGTTCTGAAAGAATGATTTTCCCACTTTCGTAATTTCCAAATGTTCTCTCAAGTTTATTGAAACCATTTATTTTTAATATTTTTTTATTTCTGGAATCCAGAATATAAAGATCACCTTTTGTAGAAAGCGAAATTGAGATTGGGTATTCGAAATAAATAAAATCTGAACTATTCAACGAAGAAATAAAATTTAAATTGTGATCAAATCTCTGGATACGATGATTGTTGAAATCTGCAACATAAATATCAATTGCTGTTGAAGTTATACTAGATGGATAATCAAATTGACCTTCGCTCCAGCCAAAACCGCCAATTCGGTGTTGAATTTTTCCTTCTAAATTAATTTTAATTACTTCATTACTCTCTTGAGTGATTAAAAAAATAAAGTTTTTATTCTCGTTTACTGAAAAATCGACAGCATTGATCTTTAATGGAATAATTTTTTCGATTGATAAAGTTTGTGCAAGGGCTGTGTTAAAAATGAATATAAATAAAAATGTTAAGGTGAATTTTATTGTTCTCATAGTTTAAGCAAAATATTTTCACATGAATTTAAGAAAAATTCAAACTCAAATTCCTTAAAAATTTTTTATAGTTAACATTATAATTCATAAACAGCACCTTCTTTGAGAATTTTTTATAGAATGATAAATTTGTTCTGCCTGCTTGTTGCATTGGAAAATTGCCCCGTGGTGTAATTGGCAACACGTCTGACTCTGGATCAGAAGACTCCAGGTTCGACCCCTGGCGGGGCAGCCAATCACAAAACATAAAGACCTTCCTTAATATTCAAAATCAATTATTATTTGCAAGAATAAAAAAGTTCAAACCCCGTTTTGGATTTGAGCTTTTGAATAGATAGCAGAATAATATTATGATCTGGATGGTTCAATTCTATAAGAATGACTAATTTCTACAGCTGGTCTCAGCATTGCATGCACGGAGCAATATTTAGTACTCGAAAGTTCAATTGCTCTTTCAACGTCTTCCTTTTTTACTTCATTCCCATAGAAAACATACTCAATTTGAATTTTTGTAAAAACTTGAGGATGCTCTTCTCGAGTTTCTGCTGTAATGTTAATTTCAAAGTCCTCGAGCTTTGATTTTTTCTTTTGAAGAATTGAAACAACATCGCTTCCGGTGCAACCAGCAAGTGATAAAAGCACTAATTCTTTTGGACGGACACCTGCATTACTTCCACCGAATTCCTCTGGTCCATCCATTGTTATCCAGATATTTGAATCAGTCCTGCCAACTAAAGTAATGCCTTTAAGTTGTTTTACATAAGCTTTTTTAGTTGCCATAATTATTTCCTTTCATTTTTAAATGTAAGATGAAAAATAGAGTATTTTGTTTCTACAAAATTATAAATTGATAAAGAAAATTTTGACAAGCTAAAACTTTTGTTATAAATTTATTTTTAGCAAAAAGGATAATGATAGATGAAAAATTTTAGAGAAAGACTTGAAAAAGAAATCATAGTTTTTGATGGAGGTACAGGCACTTACCTGTATGAAAAAGGGATTTTTATCAACAGATGTTTTGAAGAATTAAATTTATCAAATCCAGACCTTGTCAAACAGGTTCATCGAGATTACTTACTTGCAGGTGCTGATGTAATTGAAACAAACACTTTTGGTGCGAATAGATTTAAACTTGCTCCTCATGGATTAAACGAGAAGGTTTATGATATAAATTTTGCTGGTGCAAAATTAGCGCGCGAAGTTGCAGGTGAAAAAATTTTTGTTGCGGGTTCTGTTGGACCGCTTGGCGTTCAAATAGAACCACTTGGAAAAATAGGATATGATGAAGCGAAAGATTACTTCAAAGAACAAATTCAGCCTTTAATTGATGGTGGAGTTGATTTAATAATTTTTGAGACCTTCACACTGGTTGAAGAATTAGTTCAAGCAATTCGGGCTGCGAGAGAAATTAAACCAGATATTCCAATCATTGCACAAGTTACAATCAACGAAGAAGGAAATTTATTAAGCGGCGAACCGATTGAAAAGTTTGTTGAAGTAATAAGTGAATATAAACCTGATGTAATTGGTTTTAATTGCAGCGTCGGTCCAAAACCAATGCTCGATGCACTCGAAAAATTAAGAGCTTTAACTGATTTACCGATTTCTATTCAACCAAATGCAGGTTATCCTGTTAATGTTGGTGGAAGAAATATTTATATGACTTCACCAGAGTATATCGCAGAGTATTCAAAACGATTCATTCAAACTGGCGCTTGCATTGTTGGTGGTTGTTGTGGAACAAATCCTTCTCACATCAAAGCAATTAGAAGAGCTGTTCAGGCACTTCAACCAGCAAAACGATTGGACATTAAAGTTGAAGAATTAAAAATTGAACAACCCGCCAATGTTCGTGTTTATGAAAAATATGAGAAATCAAGATTATCAAATAAATTACTTAGAGAAGAATTTGTTACTCTTGTTGAAATTGTTTCTCCAAAAGGAGTTTCTGCTCAGAAAGAAATTGAGAAAGCAAGAAAGCTCTATCACTTTGGAATTGATGCAATCAATATACCTGATGGACCAAGAGCAATGGCTCGTATGTCTGCTCTTGCTATGGCAGTTTTGATTCAAAGGGAAGTTGGAATTGAAACAATTCTTCATTTTGCTTGTCGAGATAGAAATGTAATCGGTATGCAATCTGATTTACTTGGTGCGTGGGCTTTGGGAATTAGAAATATTTTAGCAATAACCGGAGATCCTCCAAAACTCGGAAATTATCCCGATGCAACTGCTGTTTTTGATGTCGATTCAATTGGACTTGTTAATCTTTTAAATCGATTAAATCATGGACTTGACCTGGCTGGTAATCCAATTGGAGAAGCGACTGGTTTTTCAATTGGTGTCGGTGTTAATCCGGGTGCAATAAATTTAGACGAAGAATTGAGAAGGCTTGACTGGAAAGTTCAGGCTGGTGCTGAATATATGATAACTCAACCTGTCTTTGATATCAAATTGCTTGAGAATTTTATGAAAAGAGTTGAGCACTACAAAATTCCTTTGATTGTTGGAATTTGGCCACTTGTTTCTTACAGAAATGCTGAGTTTATGAATAATGAAGTTCCAGGTGCAAAAGTGCCCGATGATATAATGAAACGAATGAAGCAAGCTCAAGAAATTTCGAAAGAAGCTGCTTTTGAAGAAGGCGTTAAGATTGCAAAAGAAACTTATGATTATATTAGATCAGAAGTCAATGGAGTTCAAATTGCTGCACCGCTTGGAAGAATTGAAGCGGTTTTCAAAATGTTGAGTGACGAAGAATTTTACACAATGTAAAAATAACAAAATTTAATTTGAGCTTTAGTAGAATAGAATTATAAAAATTTAGATTTTTATTTATTCGTGAAATTGAATTTCGGATTTATATCAAATTGTTAATATCATTTTGAATTAATTTATTTCAGGGCTTAAATTTTCTTACCAATTTTGAAATTGATTACATTCTCTTAATGTCTCAGAGTTTTTACCTACCAATCTGCATTATTAATCTTTGTATTTTTGTAAAAAATTATAGGAGTTAAAATGGCAATAGTACTTGATGGAAAAAGTCTCACCATAGAGAAATTAGTTCAAATTGCTCGTTTTGGAGAGAAAGTAGAACTTGCTTCTGAATCACTCGAAAAGATTAAAGCGTGTCGAGCAATGTTGGAAGAAAAAATAAAAGCCCGCGAGATAATGTATGGAATTAACACAGGTATCGGTGAGTTTTCAGAAGTAGTTTTGACAGATGAACAGGTTCAGCAATTCCAAAAATATTTGATTTATAATCATGCAGCAGGGATCGGTGAACCAATGCCAATTGAATATGTGAGAGGTGCAATTGCCAGTAGAATAAATGTTCATGCAAAAGGTTTTTCAGGATGCAGACCCGAGATTACATTAACTTTAATTGAAATGCTGAATAAAGGCGTTACACCTGTTGTCTGTCAAAAAGGTTCGGTTGGTGCTTGCGGCGATTTAGCTCCAATGTCTCAAATAGCATTGTTATTGATGGGAGAAGGTGAAGCATTTTATAATGGCGAAAGATTACCTGGAAAAGTTGCTTTTGAAAAAGCAGGAATTAAAATTCCTGGACTTCAGGCAAGAGATGGATTGGCTTCAATTAATGGATCTAACTTCATCACAGCAATTAGTGCAATCCAGCTCTATGACATTAATCGATGGTTAAAACAAGCTGAGATTGCAGCAGCAATGTCGCTTGAAGCATTATTGGCAAATCTTAAACCATATGATGTGCGTCTTCACCAATTAAGAGGTTTCCCCGGTGCAGTTAGAAGTGCAAAAGCAATTATGAAATGCATAGAAGGGAGTGACCTTCAAACTGGAAAATTAAAAATGAAGGTACAGGATGCTTATTCAATGCGTTCGACTCCTCAGGTAATTGGTGCAGCACACGATGCAGTTAGATGGGCAAGAGAACAAATTGAAATAGAACTGAATGGAGTTGCGGATAATCCAATCTTTTTAACTGAAGAAAAATTGACTCTAACTGGTGCAAATTTTCAAGGAACACCTGTTTCTCTTCCAATGGATAATGTAGGTGCTGCTGTAACAATGGTAAGCGTTCTTTCTGAAAGAAGACTCAATCGATTGCTTAATCCTGCATTAAGTGTTGGACTTCCTCCATTCTTGACTAAAGGAGCTGGAATGTTTTCTGGTTATATGTTAAGTCAATACACCGCAGATACTTTAATCGTTGAACAAAGAATCCTCTCAAATCCAGCATCCATTCAGTCAATTCCAGCTGCAGCAGATCAGGAAGACTTTGTTTCGATGGGAATGAATACAGCCTGGAAGAATGCGCAAATTCTCGATAATGCATATGGAGTTTTAGGTATCGAATTTATGGCAGCAGCTCAGGCACTTGATTTTAGAGATTTCAAACACGGAAAAGGTGTTGAAACTGCAAGAAAAGTTATTCGAAAATATATTCCACATCTTGAGGAAGATCGACCTTTGTATCCTGATCATAATAAAATGAAAGAACTTGTGAAATCTTGCGAGATTTTAGAAGCAGTAGAAAATGAAATTGGTTCATTGGATTAATCTGTAAAAATGTTTTTAAATAAGCCTCGAACTCGATTCGAGGCTTTTTCTTTTTTAATAATAAATCAAAAACATTCTCTAATCCCCATTTTTTAAGGTTTATGAAAATTTATCTATTACTTTAAATGATATTTAGAATTAGATTTTGATATTTCATTTCTGGGAAAACAATCTCTATAAAGATTTTAATTGATTATTGAATTGTGAAATTGATTTCTTTGAAATTGTACGAATTAATTTAGGAGTTTAAATGAAAAAATTATCACCCACCAAAATTTTATGATCTTGACTATAAAGCAGGTCCGAATGTCATAACAGCAGGTACTGAAATTAGATTGTTTAATTTTGTTTTGAATTGCTTTCTTAATTATTCATTACATACGAGTACTTTTTACCCGGATCTTTCATCTTTCCCACCAATTAGATTTACGGAGTATAATCCGGTTGAACATATGTTCTTATTGAGATATGAATTTTAATTGCCCTTTTAGAAAAAGTCAGGTATAAAATTATTTTTACCTGACTTTTTTGTTTTAAACCTTTAAGCTAAAATCTCTCTCTTTTACAAAAGCTAATGTTGCAAGGTTTACCTTTTTTGCTCCAGCATTTAATAAAGTCTTAGCAATTTCATTTACAGTTGAACCTGTTGTACACACATCATCAACTATTAAAATGACTTTTTTTCTAATTCTTTGTTTTTTAACGACTTTGAATGCATTTTTTACATTTTCAATTCTTTCCTGAAGATGAAGGTGCGTTTGAGTTGGAGTATTTCTAATTCGTTTTAAAGATTTAGTATCAAGACTTTTTTGAGTGATGATTGAAATTCCCTTTGCAATAAAATCAGATTGATTGTAACCACGACTTAATTTTTTAATTCTATGAATTGGAACAGGTATTATTATATCTATTTCATCGAACCAGCTTTGTTTTAATAACTCTTTACCGAGCTCAATTCCAAGTTGAATTCCAATCCGGGATTTATGGTTGTATTTAAGATTATGAACTGCTGTTTGAAATTTCCCATCTTTTATAAATTCATACTTAGCGTAGTAATGTGTAATTAAGTTTGTCCTGGAAAGATTATGATTATAAAATTCATGTAAGTCAATATTATTAGAAATTTCAAGTTCATTAATGCAATTATTACAGATCGAATAAAATGTTCGATGGATTTTTTGATTACATATAATACAAAAGTTTGGTAAGAAAAAATCGAGCAAATCAAAAGCAAAATTCTTTACTGTTAGATTAAGCCCCATCTTTTTCTCAAGTACCATTCGAGTGAAAGAAAAACAATAATAATCGATAGGATATAGATTGAATTCCAGAAATAGAATACACTTCGAACTTCTCGTGGTTTTTCTCTTTTGACCAGATGATTATTTAGATTTTGGATGAATTGATCAGAATTTGAAATGTGTAGATAAACTCCATTGGTGAGATTGGCTATTCGTCGAAGTAAATCTTCTTTCATTGTTAGATCACGATATTCAAGTTCTACTTCTGTTATAGAAAATCTTCCATTATCTAAATATTTTTTACCGGCGTACTCTGCAGTTGCTTGAAACTCAAAATCACCTTTGTCGAGATTTTCTAACTCAGCTGAATAAATCCCATTTCCTGCAGGTTTAAAGAGAGTGGTGAAGACTTTTGCACTTTTTTCAAAGATCTCTAATGTAATTTTAGCATCTTCAATTGGTTGGTTTGCTTCATTATAAAATTGAGCTGTCAAATTTATCCTTTCATTAATATCAAAAATTTTCTTTGGGAGTCTAACCTTCAAGTTTTTCTCAATTTCTTTTGATGTCAACCATTTAATTGAATTGTTAATAAATCTATCGAAATAGATTGACTCCTCGTCTTTCATTGCATTTAATAATTTCAATCGCCAGATATTAAAACCAAGGAACCCAATACTTCTATGCTTATTTAAATTTCTTATCAGAATTAGAGGTTGATTAATTCGTGTATTTTGTAATTTGAAAAAGGCAAGAACTTCTGTTTCCGGTTTTGCAATGAATTCTCTATCAACTCTAAAAATTGGTGGAAGAGAATTCCATACATCTGCAGAATTAGCTGATGAGATATTCAAAATTTCGTTCTTACTTTTTTCTTCTGGAACATCGATAAAAATTTGCGATGCTGTTCCATAAACTGAACGCCAATCAAATGGAATAAAATTTTTGAATAATGTTAATTTGTTGAAATCTACATCTGGATTTACAAGAATAAATAATGGAATATTGTCTTTATCTATCTTGTTTAACACTTTTCTTACAAATCTTTCTGAATTACTGATTGATGGAAAACCAACAAAGAAAATTACATCTACCGAGTCAAGAAATCTTTCATTCCGAAAGAGTGGATAAAAATCTCCATCCAGTTTTTCAATTAAAGTCTCAAGTTGAAAATCTTTATTGGATTTAATTGCCTGGTTAATAAAACTTAAATCGTAAGATGGTTTACCAGCAATTGTTAAAACTTTTATTTTGTTACTAAGTACTTTAATGTATTTTGAAGCAAAATTATTTTTTGTAGTGTATTCACCGTCGAGAGGCGAAATTGTGAAATTTAATTTTTTTTCACCTTCTTCTTCAGGGGAGTAAAGGAATTCTAATTCTTGATAGTTGCCTGTAATGGTAAAATTTTTTTTCTCAATTAACTTCCTGTCTTCATAGAAAAAAATTGTTGCCTGTCTGTTTTGTAAACCATTGGATTTAATATTAACTCTTACAGGAGTTTGATTTTGTGCATAGATTATATCGTTTGTTATAATATCATCAATAGAAATGTCGTTTTTAGATTTAGGATCACCAACACCTAAAACAATTACGGGGATTTCAAGTTTTTCTGTTTGATAAAGCGGATTTTCACCTGAGTTATAAATTCCATCTGTAACTAAAATCAAATTCTGATAATTTTTTTCTGACTTATTTTTATTTATTTCACTTAAAGCTTTTGAAATGTTTGTTGAATATCCACTGAAATCGAAGTTTTCAATTGAGTCAATGACTATTTGTTTTACTTTTTCTTCAAAAGAGAAAATTTCAATTTTCTGATTTGAATTTTTTAGTTTTTGAATTATACCTGAGAGTTTTTCTAAAATAATATGTTTTTCACTTTGAAGACTTTTTGAATTATCAACAAGAATTGCTGTTATCGGTTTATCATACTTTCTTGTTATTGATTCAATTGCGAGTTCGCCCGTTGACAGAACAATAAAAATTAAAACTAATATTCTAAGAAGAAATAGAATAGCTTTATCTTTTAGATTCAACTCTGGAATTGTTCTTCGGTAATAGAAATAGGTCCAGCCAAGAATTAAAATAATTAATAAAACTAAGAAGAGATTTGAATAATTATTGATAATGTTGAATTTAAGTAAGAATGCACTCATCATTCAATAGATTACTTGAATTTCCATTTTTTTAATTTTTCAAGAAAGTCGTATGCTGTTAAATCAAATTGAATTGGAGTAATAGAAACATAATTTTCCTGTATAGCTCGAATGTCTGAATCTTCATCATCTTCAACATACTCCATTGAACCGGTTAACCAATAATATTCTCTATGCTGAGGATCAACTCTTTTTTCGAAATAATCATTCCACCTTGATTTGCCCTGTTTTGTAACTTTAATCCCTTTAATGTTTTCTTCTGGAACAGGTGGAATGTTAACATTTAATAAAACACCGGGAGGCAAACCATTTTCCAAAACTGCTTGAGCAATAATTTTTGCGACTTTTTTTGAATAAGTAAAATCAAAGTCAACATATGTAGTCAAACTGAATGCAATTGAAGGAATTCCAAGAATTGTCCCTTCTGTTGCAGCCGATACGGTTCCACTGTAGATCACATTTATTGCAGCATTTGAACCGTGGTTAATTCCCGAAACAATTAAATCAGGCTTCTCTTTCATATGAGTTGTAACAGCAAGCTTGACACAATCTGCTGGAGTTCCGGTTACAGCGTAGCCGAAAAATTCACCGTTCATAAAATATGGATTAACTCTAAGAGGCAGATGTGTAGTTATTGCATGACCCACAGCACTTTGCTGTTTATGCGGGGCATAAACGAATACTTCGCCAATTTCCATCATCGCTTCTCGAAGTGCAATTATGCCTTCGGAATAAATTCCATCATCGTTGGAAACTAAGATTTTAAATTTCTTATCCATAGATACAATTTAACTTTTAATTTCTAATTTTTCATTTACGCAAATCAACGGTCTTTAAAAATAAATAATTGATTAAGATAAGCAGTGTGCTTTTGAATTAATAAAATTTATGAGTATAGATTTATAACTATCAAGTTTTTTAGAGTATCAATTTTAGTTCTTTATTATCAAACCTGAGATATTACAATTGAAAGTTTCTCAGATTTGAAAATCCAGCCTGTTTTATAATTAAAAATCTCAACATTAATATTTGTTTTTAATAGTTAATATTTGGAATAATTTTGGGGTTGAATAGAAAAAAATTAGGAGAGAACTCTATGAAAAAATGGTTTACAATTTTGTTTCTTACTTCTTTTGTTGTTGTAGGATTTGCCCAAAGAGCAAATATCAAAATAGAACCTGTTACACCAGAGAGATTACACAAACTTGGTTTCCCGACTCAATCTGTCTCGAGCGGTTTGCCCGTAATTGGGGTTGAGACCTACGTATATCTTTCAGCACAAAATATTGGGAATACCGAACCTATAACTTCCGCAACCTGGGAATTTACGTCAAAGCCAGGTGGCTCTGTTGCAAGCTTTACTTACCCCTATCCTGATAATAGCTGGGCTTATTTTCTTGCAGATAAAACTGGTGCATATAATGTAAAACTTACAATTACAACTGCATCAGGGACTGACGATACAACAATAACGATTTATGCTGCGAAATATGTTGGTGTAGGTAATTTTGATGGCGTACCTGCTCAATATCCGAATTGTATGTCCTGCCATGCTGCTATGCCAAAGTTTTCTGAAATCTTTAATAGATGGAAAACTTCAGGACATGCAACACGCTTTAAAATGGGAATTGATGGTAATCCAGCCTATTATTCAAGCAGTTGTTTCAAATGCCACACTGTTGGTTACAATCACGATTTAGCAGCAAACAACAATGGATTTGATGATGTTGCTGCACAACTTGGTTGGGATTGGAACAACTGGAAACCAGCAAAACCAGGAAATTGGGATTCATTAAAAACCAAATATCCAGCTTTAGTTCAATTTGCAACCATTGGTTGCGAAAATTGTCATGGCGCTGGAAGCGAACATACAATGGGTGGAAGTAAAGATAAAATTGCAATTTCTTATAACTCTGGTGCTTGTGGTCAATGCCATGATGAACCCTGGAGACATAACAGATATGCTCAATGGGAAAATTCTGGTCACTCTGAAGCAATATGGAGTAATTCATTTGCTCAGAGTTCTGGTTCGGACTATATGAGCAATAATCTCAATAACTGTATCCGTTGCCATGATGGTCGTGGGTTTGTAAACTTTACAAAAGGACAACCAACAGATACAAAGGGAATGATCGAGGCTCAACAAGTAAAACTTGGTTGTCCAACCTGCCATGATCCACACGGGAATGGAGTAGAGTATAGTTTAAGAACAGTACCAGCTGGTGCTGATACACTTGCAAATGGTCAGCAAATTACTCTCGGTGGTAAAGGAAAACTTTGTATGAGTTGCCATATTGCAAGAAGGAATGCAGCCACTTATGTTTTAACTTCAGTTTCTTCACAAAATTGGGGTCCTCATTACTCGACTCAGGGTGATGTTTTCTTGGGAACAAACGCAGCGGATTTTGGAACAGGATTTATTAGTTCTAATCATAAGTATGTTGTACAGGATGGATGTGTGGGTTGCCATATGTATGCAACTACTGATACAGGAACGGTAACCCGTGATAAAGTTGGTGGTCATTCAATGAAATTAAGAGATCCTGATACTGGTTATGAACATGTAAAAGCCTGCCAGGGTTGCCATGGCCCACAAATTCAAAGCTTTGATGATTTTGTCGCAGCAGCTGATTTTGATGGAGATGGAACAATAGAGAGTGTAAGAAATGAAGTTTCTGGCTTGATGAAGAATTTAAGAATAGCCCTTCCACCCGTAGGTGTAGATTCAATTAGTTGGCAAATGATTAGAGATGCAAATGACCTTAACATGAAAAAAGCCTACTTTAACTACAGATTAATTGATGGTGATCAAAGCTATGGAATGCACAACACAAAATTCACCATTGATGTATTGAGAAAGTCAATTGCTATCCTAACTGGGGTTGAAGTTGTTGACAATAATATCCCTTCAACATTTGAGTTAGGTCAAAATTATCCGAACCCATTCAATCCATCAACTGAAATCAAATTCTCTGTGCCAAAGACTGAAAGAGTAAGAATTGCAATTTATAACTCAATTGGAAAACTCGTAAAGGTTCTGGTGGATGATAATTTAACACCCGGTTCATATAAAGTTACCTGGAATGGAGATGATAATCGTGGTCAGAAGGTATCAAGTGGTGTTTATCTCTATAGAATGGAAACACCATCATTCCAGGCAACAAAGAAAATGGTTCTGCTGAAGTAATTTTTGTGGGGAGGTCAATCCAGAAAGTCCCGCCTATGTGCGGGACTTTTTATTTTAAATTTGTTGGTTAGTTGTTTTCGATAAAATTTTAAGCCAAGATTATAAAGTTTCAGCAAAGCGAAGAAGAAAAACCAAAATTCTGAAACCAATATTTACTTTTTGAATTTAAGTTACTGATAGAATCTGAATAATTGTATAGATAAATTTATTCCTTTAAATTTGCCAAGAGTTAATGAATTTTCCCTCTAAAAAAATTTCAGGAAAGCGAGAAATATGAATAAACAAAAAATTTATATAGAGACATATGGTTGTCAGATGAATCTGGCTGATACAGAAATAGTTCAGGGTGTTCTCAAAAAGAATGGGTATGAATTTACTAATGATGCTGATCAGGCGGATGTAGTTTTGATTAATACCTGTGCAATTAGAGAACACGCTGAAGAAAGAATTTACGGTAGACTTGGTGCTTTTCGTTCAATTAAAAAACAAAAACCCAATCTCGTAGTTGGTATTCTTGGCTGTATGGCTGAAAGACTGCGAACAAAACTAATTGAAGAAGAGAAGATAGTTGATTTAATCGTTGGTCCCGATGAATATCGTCGTGTACCAGAATTAATTGACAATGCTTTAATCGGTGAAAAAGGAATTGCCGTCAGGTTGAGCCGGACCGAAACTTATGATGATATTGAACCATATCGGGAAGACGGAATTTCTGCATGGATTGCTGTAATGCGCGGCTGTGATAAATTCTGCACATTTTGCGTTGTTCCTTTTACAAGAGGTCGAGAAAGAAGTCGACCTTTACAAAGCATCGTAAATGAAGTAAAGTCTTTAAGCGAAAGAGGATTTAAAGAAGTTAATTTACTGGGGCAAAATGTAAATTCATACCGTGATGGAGATTACGATTTTGCTGATTTGCTGGCAGCAGTTGCAAAAGTTGATCCCACAATGCGTGTGAGGTTTACAACTTCCCATCCTCAAGATTTCTCAGATAAGTTGATTTACACCATTGCTGATTATGAAAACATTTGTAATTATATCCACTTACCAATTCAATCTGGTTCAAATCGAATATTGAAATTAATGAACAGAACTTACACGGTAGAACATTATCTTAGTAGAATTGAGAAAGCTCGTCAGATTATTCCGGGTGTAAGTTTTTCAACTGATATTATTGCAGGATTTCCAACTGAAACAGAGGAAGATCACAAAATGACTTTAGATGTTTTGCGTGAAGTTCGTTTTGATGGTGCATTTATGTTTAAATATTCAGCTAGAGAAAGAACAAAAGCTTATGAAATGGGAGATGATGTTCCAGATGAAGTAAAAACTCGCCGATTAAATGAAATAATAGAATTGCAACAAAAAATCTCATATGAAATTAATCAAACTTTAATTGGCAAATCAGTTGAAGTTTTAGTTGAGGATTATAGCAAGAAGTCAAAAGATTATTTTATGGGAAGAACAGATACAAATAAGATAGTTATTCTTCCGAAAGAAGGATTAAACATTGGTGATTATTGCATTGCAACAATAACAAGAGCGAACTCCGCCACTCTTTTTGCTGAAAAAGTTGTAAAGATCGAAAAAAATTTTTCAAGAACTTCTATTTATGCAAAAAATTAAAATCTATTTTTCCATTGCAATTTATTTTTTGATTTTTGAAAAGACTCTGTTCTCTCAATCCATCGATTTAAAAAAAATCATTCAAGATATTGAAAGAGGGGAAACTGAAAAAGCACGAATTATCTTAGTTAGTCTGGAGAAAGACAATCCGAATTCATCTGAAGTGAAATATCTAAAAGCTCTTTTGCATGAAGATGGCAATGAAGCCGCTCGTCTTTATAAAGAAATTGTTTACTCCTCAGATTATTCCGAGTTAAAAGATGACGCTTTATTCAAACTTTACCAGTATCATTATTCAAGGGGCCAATTTAGTGAGTCGGATAAATATGCTCGAATGTTAAGAGAATCTTTCCCAGAATCAGAGTATGTTAATTATCTTCAAAGAAAAAATTTATCTCAATCCCGAATTCCGGTAGAACAGAGTTTTCAACAAAAATTTTTAAACGACACATCGCAAACTTCAGAACAATCATTTCAGAACTTACAATCGCAAAGTTTTACTTCAGGTTTTTCAATTCAAGTTGGAGCTTTTTCGACATATTCAAATGCGATTAGATTTGCCTCTCAGTTTCAAAATTATTCCACAAAAATTTCTGAGAAAGAATCTGGCGGGAAAAGATTATTTGTCGTTCTTGTTGGTAATTACAGCACAGAATCAGAGGCAAGAAATATTCTTCAGCTCTTAAAAAACCAATACAAAGTTGATGGAATTATTGTTTCGGCTCAATGATTTAACTTTTTATATAAATTTCTCCACTCCACTCAAAGAAAGAAAATTAGAATTCAATTACTTAATTTTGTTAGCATTTTAAGATTTTAAAAGTGAAAATATTTTATGATTAATCATAAAGAATTTCAGAAAAGATTTGGGATTTGTTATCGATCGCAGATAATGAAGGAAATGGTTGAGGTTATTCATCAGGTTGCGCCTACTGATATTACAGTTTTAATTCAAGGCGAAAGTGGAGTTGGAAAAGAGCTCGTAGCTCGAGCAATACACGGATTGAGTCCAAGAGCAAACAAAAAAATGTTAAGTGTAAACTGTGGTGCAATTCCTGAAGGTTTAATTGAAAGTGAATTGTTCGGTCATCAACGCGGGGCTTTTACTGGTGCTGTTGATTCTCGAAAAGGTTATTTTGAACTTGCCGATGGTGGGACACTTTTTCTTGATGAGATTGGCGAATTACCTCTTTCACTTCAGGTAAAATTTTTAAGAGTTCTGGAAACGAAAGAAGTTCTTCGACTCGGTGCGGAAACAGTCATTAAAGTTGATGTCCGATTTATTACAGCAACAAATAAAGATCTTGCTCTTGAAGTTGCTAAGAGAAGATTTAGAGAAGATTTATATTATAGATTAAGAACTGTAATGATAGAGATTCCACCTCTGAGAAAGAGGAAAGAAGATATTCCAATTCTAGTTGATAAATTTCTTGAAGATTTTTGTGAGCGAAATAAAATTCCAAAGCTCGAAGTTGCACCCGAGACCTACGATTTTCTGATGGAATATTCCTGGCCTGGTAATGTTCGTGAGTTAAAAAACGCAGTTGAGTCGGCGGCAGCTTTAAATAAAACAGGAATTTTAAAAGTCGAAGATTTTGAAAAATATTTAATTCCAATTTTTATAGATGAAAAAGAAAGAAATCTACCTGTCTTTCTTAACAAACCAAGTGATGTGGCAGATCGTGAATTTATTTATCGAGCTTTATTTGAGATCAAAAAAGATTTGGTAGAAATCAAAGACATTTTGCTCAATCGTCAACAGAAGATTGAAGAAGAAGTTCACATCTCCGAAAATCTTCCACCTGTAGCAATAAAAGATCTTGAAAAAGAATCAATTAAAAATGCATTGATAAGAGCTAATTTTGACAAAAAGAAAGCTGCTGAGATTCTTGGAATTAGTTTAAGAACCCTTTATAGAAAATTAAAAGAACTTCAATTAAATGAAAACGAGTAAATCAATTTTTTATATTTTAATATCTTTTATTCTTGCTGGGTGTTCCTACTCCTTTACTGGTTCATCCATCCCACCAGATATGAAAACAATCGCAATTCCAGTTTTTGATGATATGAGCGGATACACAGAAGCCGGTTTGCGCGAGAATCTTACCAATTCTTTAATTCAAAAATTTATTCAAGATAACTCTCTTCAAGTCGTTGATAGAAAGCTTTCCGATACAATTCTTGAGGGTGTAATTCTTTCAGTCAGAGATGAGCCTTTCGTAATTGCTGGAAATGAGCAAGTTAATTCAAGAAGAGTTTTAATTCAGGTCAAAGTAAGATTTTCGGATCAACGAAGCAAAAAACATTACTGGGAGAAAAATTTTTCCCAATATGCTGATTACTCAGCTGAAGGTGGAATTTTTGCAAAACAGCAGGCAATTCAAAAAGCAATTGAAAATTTAACTGAAGATATTCTAATTTCAACAGTATCAGATTGGTAAAAATAAGAGAGGTCAAAATTGGCAATTGAAGATTTAATTTTAACAGCTTACTTAATTACTCTTTCCATTTTATTTTTTTATGGAATGCATGGGTTTTTCCTGGTCTATCTTTATAATAAATTCAAAGATGTAAAATACGAACCTAAAGGTCGATTCGAAGAACTTCCGAAGGTTTGTATCCAGCTTCCGACTTACAATGAAGCTCTTGTTGTCGATAGATTGATTGAAGCTGTGTGCAAAATGAATTATCCAAAAGATAAAATGGAAATTCAGGTGCTGGACGATTCGACAGACGAGACTCAAGATGTTTTGAAAAAAATTGTCGAAGAAAAAAAGAAGGAAGGCTTCAATATAATCTATCATCATCGAGATAATCGTTATGGATACAAAGCTGGTGCATTGAAAGAAGGACTCGAAAAGACCAACGCTGAATATGTTGCAATTTTTGATGCAGACTTCATACCGAATCCAGAATTTCTAAATAAAACAATTCATTATTTCACCGACCCAAAAGTTGGAATGGTGCAAACACGTTGGGAACATTTGAACGATGAATATTCATTGCTCACTCGTGCTCAAGCTCTGGCTCTTGATGGTCATTTTGTAATGGAACAACAGGTTAGAAACAAAGCAGGATTCTTCATTAATTTCAATGGAACCGCTGGAATTTGGCGTAAAGCGTGTATTCTTGATGCAGGTAACTGGCAACCCGACACATTAACAGAAGATCTGGATTTAAGTTATCGTGCTCAACTTAAAGGATGGAAATTTATTTTCATCAACGATTTCACTTCTCCTTCAGAATTGCCAATTGAAATTAACGCATTGAAGAATCAACAATTTCGATGGACAAAAGGAGCAATCGAGACTGCCAAAAAAATTCTTCCACTTGTATGGAAATCGAGCATTCCCCTTAAATTAAAATTGTATTCTACTTTTCATTTAACTATGAATATTGTTTTTCCTTTGATTGTGTTTGCGGGTTTACTTGCTGTTCCACTTGTGTATGTTAAGAACACAGGAAACTATGATGAGTACTTCGCTTTTATGTCCATCTTTACACTTGCTTTTATCAGCTCATTCTTGATGTATATGTACTCTCAAAAAGATGTTTATCCTGATTGGAAAAGAAGAATTTACCTTTTCCCTGTTTTTATGGCTGGTAGTATGGGATTTGCTCTGAACAATACGAAAGCCGTTATTGAAGGTTTATTAAATAAAAAAAGTGAATTTGTCCGTACTCCAAAATTTAGAATCGAAACTGACAAAGATAATCCACATCCAAAGAAGAAAAAGTATGCTGTTACAAAAATTAGTCCAATGATAATTCTTGAATTAATATTTGCACTATGGGCATTGTTTGGAATTGGATTAGCTGCTTATTACACCGAGATTGCTGCAATTCCTTTTCTATCAATGTATTTTTTAGGCTATGGCGTAATTGCTGTTATGTCAATTAAACATGCTCTGGAAAGTAAAAGATGAAATACACGCAAGAACTAACACTGGATAGAATTCGAGAGATAATTCAATCAAATCCAGATTCACCTTTATTTGCCAGATTTGCAGATTTACTTTTTCAAAAAGGGTTAATTAACGAAGCATTATTTGTCATTGAAAACGGATTGAGAAAACATAAACTGTATTCGACAGCCTACATTGTTTATGCTAAAATTTTACTTCAAAAAGGTCGAGATGAAGAAGCTGTTCAGAGTTTAAGAAAAGCTTTACATCTTTCACCTTCCTGTCAGTCTGCTAAGTTTATGATTGATAAAATTACTCATAAAGATTTCCGCAAAAGAATGAAAGGCGAAGAAAAAGACACATCTACTGAGCCATATATTCGAAAGAGGAAACCTGTGACTAAAAATGAAATTGAAAACATAATTGAAAAATTAGAGAATGCCAATTCACTCATAATTAAAGCTGATCCCAACTTTGATAAACAATACCAACCACCGGAAGAGACCCCAGAAATTATAACTGAAACAATGTATCATATTTTAATCAATCAAGGGTTGTTTGAGAAGGCTTATAATGTTCTGCAAAAACTAATTATTAAAAATCCAATTCGAAAAGATTACTACGAACAACAATTAAATTGGCTTAGAAGTAAATTAGATATGAGAAAAGAATAGAAATTTGATTTTCTATTTTTTTTATATTAAAGTAAAGTTTAGGAGCAAATATGAGTATAACAACGAAATTTTCCTGGAGTTGGAATTGTGGATCTCCTAATGATATTGATTGTAATATTCGTTGGGCTGATGAGGGGAGATTAACAATTCAAAGATATTATTTACGAAAAATAATTTATAAATGGCGTTTTTTTAATTCAATAGATGGTTGGATTGAGGAGACAAGGACCTTCGAACTTGAAGAGCCAGTGAGTGAATTATATACATTCCCTGTCTATGTTGGATATTATTATGGTGTCGGTAAAAATGATCCACAAGGAGCGAATAAATATTGGGGAAAAATATTTAAAGTAGAAGCTGTTTTATATTTAATATCGGGTAAAGATGAAATTTTAGACGAGGAGTCTTCTCAATATTTTATTGGATGTTTCCGTAGAAGAGATAGCTATTTTGATCAGGCGATTCATCCAGATTGCATTCCTCCAGATATAGATTGTGACAATTAAATTTGTTTAGATTTTAAGAAGAGAGGTTTATATGATAATTATTTATTTTCTCCTGTTATGCCTTTTACTTAACTCGAGCTTAATGGCTCAAGAAAATTTTCTTATTTTTAATTCACAAAATTTTCCGATGCTTTCAAATAAGGTGAACCTAATTAAGAAAGATCTTGATGAAAATTTATGGATAATTTTTTTCCCGGATTACATTGGAGGTCAATCTATTGGTGGGGGTATTGTGCATTTTACCCGACACGGTTACGCGATTTTTACCCCGGATAATTCTCCCCTGCCAACCACAGCAGTCTGGGATATTGAATTCTCAAGAACAGGAAAAAAATTTTTTGCAACTTCAAAAGGACTTGTAATTTATGATGGTAATTCCTGGATTTTATATGATTCTACAAATTCTCCTTTGAAAGATGTTCTCAATACAATCGAAATTGAAACCGACACAATATTGTGGATTGGAACTTATCGAACTGGACTTTACAGATTTGATGGTTACAGCTGGCAAAATTGGAATTATCAAAATAGTCCATTGTACTCACTTAACATCGAATTTTTAAAAATTGATCAAAACAAAAAATTATGGATTGGTTCCAGATACGGTGCTTTACAATCTTACTGGAATAATAACTGGGAAACCTATTCTTATGGTTATTTTACTCCGTTCACTCCATATAATTTTAATAATCCAACAATTTATTCTGGAGATTTTGATCGAAATGGGGATTTATGGATTTTGGGCTTAAGTAATTCAACTCAATCTCCAAGAAAGAGAGCTATTGCAAAGGTTAAAGATTCGGTATGGAACATTTATGATAATTCAATTGTGCCCTTTTTAGGTTATCCTAATTATTTTGGTATTGCGGTTGATAGTAATAATATAAAATGGTTTGCTGATATTTTTAAGGGGTTGATTAGATTTAATGATACTTCCTGGACCCTTATGGATTCTTCAAACTCTCCTATTAGAAAGGCATTTAGTATTGTTGTCGATAAATTTAATAATAAAATTTTCCCTGCTGAATTAAACCAGGTGGATTCTTCAGGCAATTATTTAATGGGTATCGTTTTTTATAATGAGAAAGGAGTAGTCTTAAGTCAAAAAGAAAATAATTTTACTCCTTCAAGTTTCGAAGTTTATCAAAATTATCCCAATCCGTTTAATTCTTCTACAACAATTTCATTCTCTTTACCAGCAAATTCTGATGTAGATTTAATCATTTTTAATACAATTGGTGAAGTAATTTTTAAGACACGTTTAGATAATTTGCAGGCGGGGAAAAAATATTATCAAATTCAATTTGATCATCTTACTTCTGGAATTTATTTCTATTCCGTTCGCACAAAGTTCGGTATCCAAACCAGGAAAATGCTCCTTATAAAATAGGATCTCCAATCTTTCATTTTCAGATTTATATATTTTTCAATAAAGATTCGTATATTTTTTATTAGAAATTCACGAATTGATATATCCTGGAAAACATAATGTTTTAATTCTGATGGATTACAAACGAGTCACCCCTGAGTTTTTTATTGGTCCAACCGATAAAATTGCCAAAAAATTGTTGGGTAAGATTTTAGTCAGAAACTTTAAAGGAAAAGTTCTATCTGGTAAGATTGTAGAGACAGAAGCTTATCTTGATGAGAATGACCTCGCATCACATTCTGCCGTTGGAATTACAGAAAGAAACAAAGTAATGTTTGGTAAGGCGGGACTTGCTTATGTTTATTTCACTTATGGTATGCATTATTGCTTTAATGTAGTTACTGGTGAAGAAGGGAAAGGCTCTGCTGTTTTGATTAGAGCACTTGAGCCAATCGAAGGGATTGAATTGATGAAAAAATTCAGACAAAAAGAAGATATTCAGATTTTAACAAATGGTCCTGCTAAATTATGTCAGGCTCTTAAAATTGATAAGAAATTAAATGGAGTAGATCTAAGAACATCGAATGAAATTTATATTGCTGAACCATTTTTGAAAGAAAATTTTGAAATTGCTGTTTCGTTGAGAATTGGAATTGAGAAATCAAAAGATTTACCACTAAGATTTTACATCAAAGAAAACAAATTCGTATCCAGAAAGTAAAATTCGTCAATGAAATTTTTAATAGTCAGGACAGATAAACTTGGCGATTCGCTGCTCACATTACCGGTAGCAGCCAAATTAAAAAAACATTTTCCCGAGAGTCGCATCTATTTTCTCGCGAGTTCATACACATCTCCAATAATTGCTAAATCAAAATTTGTTGATGAAGTAATTGCATCTGATAAAACAAGCTTTTTTGAACTTGCAGAAATTTTGAGAAGGAAAAAGATTGATTATGCAATTATCGCTCGTCCTACATTAAGAAATGCATTACTAGTTTATTTCGCAGGAATTAAACATCGAATAGGAACGAAGTATCGAGCTTACTCATTTCTTTTTAACAAAAGAGTTGCACATCACAGAAAAGAAAGTACCAAACACGAGGCATTATACAATTTAGATTTACTTCAACCAATTGGAATTTCAAATTCAAACAATTTAGATGAAATACAATTTGGTTTAATACCTGAAGCTAAAATACAAGAAAATGTAAAAAGAAAACTCAAAAAGTTTGGTTTAGATTTATCTAAACCACTTGTTGTTATGCACATATCAAGTGGTGGCTCGGCAGTAGATTGGAATTATCTCAATTTCAAAGAGCTCGCTCGTTTCATAAAAATCTATACCGATGCGGAAATTATTTTAACCGGGACAAATAAAGATTTCCTTTTTCTCTACGAATTGTTTTTCGACTTTGATTACAAAGTCTATAATCTTGCCGGCGAATTAAATATCGTAGAATTATTTAATCTTTATTCAATGATAGATGTTTACATTGGAAATTCAACAGGGCCAACTCATCTTGCGGCAATTGCTGGGTGCTGGGTTGTTTCTTTTTATCCCAAAATAAAAGTTGCTTCACAAACGAGATGGGGTCCGATTATCAAAAAAAGAATTATATTTGAACCAGAAATTGATTGTTCAGATTGTACTCAAGAGCAATGTATAAAATTAAATTGTATGGATTCAATTAAAGTAGAAAAGGTTTTCAAAGAAATATATAAAATTATCAAAAATCAGAGTGGAATTGATTATGCTTAAAAGTACTATTCTTTTGTTAATTCTGTCTTTATTCCTGCAAGGTTCAGAATTTAGAAAAATTGAAAACAAAGCTTTTGATGTAAAGGAGAAATTAATTTTTGATGTAAATTATGGATTTGTAACTGCCGGGATTGCAAGCTTCTCAATTCCTGAAATTAAGACCCTGGCTGGAAGAAAAGTATATCGAATAAAATTTGAAGTAAACACTGTTCCAGCCTTTGATCCGTTCTTTAAAGTACGTGATAGATACGAAACTTATCTTGATGTAGAAGGAATTTTCCCATGGAGATTCGAACAGCATATTCGCGAGGGAAATTATAAAAGAGATTTTAGTGCATTTTTTGATCAGAGAAGAAATCTTGCTAAGACTACCGGTGGAGTTTATCCTATACCGCCTTATGTACACGATATAGTTTCAGCATTTTATTATGTTCGAACTCTTGATTTTAGCAAAATGAAAAAAGGAGATAAAATCAAACTTCAAAATTTCTATAAAGATAAAACTTATGATTTAGAGGTTCTCTATCACGGCAAAGAGATTGTTACTGTGAAAGCCGGAAAGTTTCGGTGCATCGTTGTTGAGCCGCTGGTTCAAGAAGGTGGATTATTCAAAGCCGAAGGAAGTATTTTAATCTGGCTTACTGATGATGATGTTAAAATACCTGTGAAAGTAAAAACCAAAGTCGTGATTGGTTCAATTGACAGTGAACTTACAGGTTACGAAAATCTTAAATCACCACTCAAGGCAAAATTATAATGTCCAAGTATAAAAAAATTGATTTCTCAAAAGTTAAAACTTATTCAATTAAGCAAAGAAAAAGCAAAGTTGAGCTTGGATTACTTGCAAAAACCTTCGATCCAAAGAAAGATTCCTTTGGTGATTATATTAATTCATTGCCAAAGTTTTTAGCTGTAAATGATTTGATTGAATTTGCCAGGCTTATTGTTCAGGCAAGAAAAAAAAATAAACCTGTAATTTTTATGATTGGTGCTCATGTGATTAAAGTCGGCCTGAGCCCAATCTTGATTGATCTAATGAAAAATAATTTCCTTTCTGCAATTGCAATGAATAGTGCTGGTGCAATTCACGACTCAGAGCTTGCTTTCTTTGGCAAAACATCAGAAGATGTTGCTGCTGGAATTACAGATGGATCTTTTGGCATGGCGAAGGAAACAGGTGAATTTATCAATTCAACTTTATCAAAATATGAACATTCAAATTTTGGATATGGCGAAGCCCTTGCTATTGAAATGAAATTGCAAAAAGCAAAAAATCGAAAGCTAAGTTTGATCTATAACGCATATGAGCTTGATAAACCTGTTACTGTTCATGCTGCAATTGGAACCGATATAACTCATCAACATCCAAATGTTAATGGTGCAGCAATAGGTAGATTAAGTTTAAACGATTTTCAAATTTTAACTGAAGTTGTCTCGAAGCTTGGCAATGGTGGAGTTGTTGCGAATATAGGTTCGAATGTGATATTACCAGAAGTTTTTTTGAAATCATTAACCATTGCAAGGAATCTTGGGTATAAAGTTTTTAATTTTACAACCGCTAATTTTGATTTCATTCAGCACTATAGACCACGAGTAAATGTTGTTCAGCGTCCAATTCAGGATGGCGGGAAAGGATTTATGTTTACGGGCCATCACGAAATTATGATACCGCTCCTTTCAGCAATGATTAAATATTTTGCTTAATTAAGGAGGACAAATTGATAAAGTTTGAAAGAGATTATAAACAATATTCAATGTCTCCAGTATCTGCGGCTTTACTTGTTCTATTTGTGACTTTTTTTCTTTATCAGATTGTTGGTGGTATTTTTACACTTCAATTTGTAGGATTAGAAATTACTAAAGAAAATGCCGGTCTGGCAAGACTTTTCACTTCCATCAGTCAAATTATCTTTATGTTTTTTCTTACAGTCTTATTTGCAAAAGCAATTTATAACGATTTTACAAATACATTTAGAACAAGAAGAATTTATCCGAATGAGTTGCTGCTTTCAATTCTTGGATTAGCCGTTATAATAATGGCTTCTCAGATTTTTCTATACATTCAATCTCATTACATAAATCTGGTGAGAGAAGATAATCCAGTATTAAAAGAAATTTTTGATTTGATTGATAAGTTGAATGAGATGGTTGAAAAAACATATTCAAATATTTTATACATGAATAACTTCTGGGATTATCTTTCGGTTGTAATTAGTGTTGCTTTAGTTCCTGCTTTTTGTGAAGAATTTTTATTTAGAGGATTTGTTCAGAGCAGTTTTGAGAAAAGATGGTCAATCCCTTGGACAATTATCATTACTTCTTTGCTCTTTGCTTTATTTCATTTTAATCCATTTGCAATTGTTCCACTTTTTGCACTGGGTGCATATTTTTCTTATGTGGTTTACCTGACTGATTCAATTTTTTATTCTGTAATTCTTCACTTTCTCAACAACTTCTTTACAATTACAATTTTTGCGGTATATAAAAGTGAAGATGTAATCTCAGCAAAACCAGAAATTGATTATCCGCTAAGTTCACTCTTTTTCGTATTAATACTTTTAGTTTTTTTATTCGGGTTCACTTTGGTAATATTGAAACAACAGGTTGCAAAACGAAAATTAATAATAAAGGAACCAGACAATGAAAGTATGTCCTAAATGCGGTGCTGAATATGAGGATTCTATTCAAATATGTTTTGATTGCAATGTCAAATTGATTACTCAAAGCGAATACGAAAAATTGAAGATGGAATACACTGATTGGGAGGAAGTTTTTTCGTCGCCTTACCTATATGAAGCTGAAATGGTGAAGACAAATCTTGAAAGTGCGGGAATTGATGCAGTAATTTTTGATCAGAAAGACTCTTCTTTTCCGCTCGGTGGTGAACTTGGAGAAATAAAAGTATTAGTTCCAAAAGATAAAGTTGAAGAAGCTTTATTGATTATTGAAAGAATTGAAAATCAAGAAGATGATGAGGAAATTGAATGACTAAATTTCCGAATTTATTTCAGAGAGTGCTTGTAAGCATAATTGCAATCCCATTAATTCTTTTGATTGTTTATCTTGGTAAAGTTTATTTCACTTTGTTTATTTCTGTGATTGTTTTTTTAACTCTTTACGAATTTTTCAAGTTATCTGAACATAAAGGAGCAAAGCCAGATTATTTTTCAGGATTTCTTTTTTCAGCACTGGTAATCGTTCTTTTCTACACAAATCAGCTAAATTATTTTCTCCCTCTGACTTTTTTATTACTTGCAATCACTTCAATCTTTAATCTGACTAAAACAGAGAACAATGCGTTCTTAAATGTTGGCGTTACTGTTTTTGGCTCAATTTTATTAAGTTTATTTTATTCAACTTTAATTGGTATTAGAGAAAAATTTGTAGATGATTATTCAAAAGGTGCGTTTGTTATTATGACTATTCTGGCTGCAATCTGGATTTGTGATTCGGCGGCTTATTTTGGTGGGACAGCGTTTGGAAAACATCGATTGCTTGAAAGAATAAGTCCAAAGAAAAGTGTCGAAGGAGCAATCTTTGGTTTTGTTTTTGCTTTGTTAACTTTTGTTGTTGGAAAATTCACCGTTATTAATTTTTTGAATTGGAACGATGTCATTTATATGGGACTTGTCGTTGGTGTGATTGGTCAAATTGGTGATCTTGTTGAATCGATGTTTAAGAGAGATGTTGGTGTAAAAGACTCATCTAATTTAATTCCTGGTCATGGGGGAATCCTTGACAGATTCGATAGTCTTTTATTTGTTTCACCATTCATTTATTTTTATTTGAGCTATGCATACTAAAAACGGACATAAAAAAGTTAATCTCGTTTCACTCGGTTGTAGTAAAAATCTTGTTGATTCAGAAATTCTTTTGCGACAATTCCAGCTAAATGGACTTGAGATAATTGATAACTCAAGGAAGGCAGATTACATCGTTATTAATACTTGCGGTTTTATTAATGATGCAAAAGATGAATCAATTCGCGCAATTCTTGAAGCGATTGACTTAAAGAAATCTGGTAAAGTCAAAAAAGTTGTTGTAATGGGGTGTCTTTCCGAAAGATATAAATCAGAACTTGTAGAAGAAATTCCTGAAGTCGATGCGTATTTCGGCGTAACGGACTACAAAGGTGTTTTAAATGAACTTGGATTGGATTTGAAGAAAGAACTTTTAGGTGAAAGATTAATTACAACACCTAAACATTTTGCTTATTTGAAAATTTCAGAAGGTTGTGATAATCCCTGCTCTTTTTGTGCAATCCCATTAATCCGAGGTAAGCATCAATCAAAAACAATTGAACAAATATTAGAAGAAGCAAAATACCTATCTGAGAATGGTGCAAAAGAAATTATTTTAATTGCTCAAGATTCAACTTATTATGGACTCGATATTTATGGTAAACGAGAACTTGCAAGACTTTTGAAAGAACTAACAAAGATCGATGGAATTGAATGGATAAGATTGCTTTATGCATTCCCTGCAAAATTCCCCGAAGAAATTCTTGATGTAATTGCTCACGAAGAAAAGATTTGCAAATACATTGATATTCCTTTTCAGCACATCTCAGATAAGATTTTGAAATCGATGCAGCGTGGTGTTTCGAAACGCAGAACTTATGAACTGATTGAATTGATTAGAAATAAAATTCCTGATGTTGCAATTCGTACGACTTTAATTGTTGGTTATCCTGAAGAGGGTGAAGAAGAATTTCAAGAACTTGTTGACTTTGTGAAAGAAGTTAAGTTTGAACGGCTTGGGGTTTTCACTTATTCACAAGAAGAAAATACAAAAGCATTTGAACTCGGTGATCCTGTCCCACAAAAAGTTAAAGAAGACCGAAGAAAAGAACTCCTTAGAATTCAACAAGAAATTTCTCATCAAAAAAATCTTGAAAAAATCGGGAGAAGAATAAAAGTCTTAATTGATGAAAAAATCGATAAAAATGCTTATCTGGGTAGAACTCAGTGGGATGCACCAGAAGTAGATAACAATGTATTTGTCAATACAACTAAAATCATTGAACCTGGTAACTTTTATGAAGTAGAAATAGATGATGCACTGGAGTATGATTTAGCAGGACAGGTAATATGAAAACTATAAAATTTTTAATCGTGGTCTTAATTCTATTTTCAACCTCGTTGCTCGGTCAGGTTGAGAGTTTCAACTCAACTGGGTTGAGAACTTTTATCCCATTTTTCTACTTTAATGCTTTAAACTTTAAAAGCGATGATCCAAATTTCACTCGAGTTGATCTTTACATTCAAGTCCCTTACACTCAATTGAGTTTTGTAAAAGAAGGGAATTTTTACATTGCCATTTATGAAGTAACAGCCGGAGTTTATGACTCAACTGAAAGATTGGTAACAGAAAAAATTTGGACAGAAAAAATTGTGCTTGGATCTTATTCTGAGTCAGTCTCAAGAAATGGAAGCAACATAAGTTCAAGATCATTCAGATTGGTTCCAGGAAATTATAAACTTCGAGTTGCTGTTCAAGATAAGGAGTCAAAGAAAAATGCGAATGCAACAGTTGATTTGAATGTTCGTGCTTTTAAAGAACCATTTGCTTTGAGTGATATTCTATTGATTACGAAATATTCTGAAATTGATTCAAAAAGAGAAGTAATTCCTAACATTACAAATAATATCGTTTTTAGTGAAAATGGTTTTTATGTCTTCTTTGAATTTTATAATCAATCACCTGATCAGAATTTTAATATGAATTGTAAAATTACTAACTCTAAAGGGAAATCGATACTTGAATTTAATACTCCATATACTCTACCTTCATCTCGCACACCAATTTTTTTGAAAGTCGAAAAATCAGATTTCAGCATAGGTGAGTATGTCCTAACAATTACAGCGAAATCTCTTGATAGTCTTGTTAAAGGAACTTACTCAGTTTCAAAACGAATCTTCTCCAGATGGGTCGGTGTTCCAAGAAGCATTGTTGATTTGAACAAAGCAATTGAACAGATGATTTACATTGCAAGTCGTGATAAGATTAATGAACTGTTGAGCATTGAAGACCAGCAACTCAAGTATGAAAAATTTATGGAATTCTGGAAATCCAAAGATCCAACTCCAAACACTGAGGAAAATGAATTGATGGATGAATATTATGGAAGAGTTGAATATGCTAATCAACATTTTTCAACCTATCAAGAAGGGTGGCGCAGTGATATGGGAATGGTTTTCATAATTCTCGGTCCACCTAATAATGTCGAAAGAAGACCTTTCAATTACGATACTCCAGCATATGAAATCTGGGAATATTATACACTTAATAGAAGTTTTATTTTTGTAGATTACACTGGATTTGGTGATTACAGATTGATCAATCGAGATTTTTCTGAATGGTTTAAATACCGATAAACTTATGTTTGGTAATCTAGATATTGTAATTGCAGGTACAATTGTTTTTGACATCTTCGTTTCAAATTACAAAGAATTTCCTTCAAAGGGTCAGGCAGTTGAATTAGAGAAAATTCCATTTTTCACTGGCGGTTGTGGTGCAAATCCTTCAGTAATACTCTCAAAATTAGGTGCAAAGGTTTCATTAATTGGTGCCCTTGGTGATGATTTATCTGGGAATTATATCTTAAATTATTTAAATCAAAACAATGTAGACACCTCTCTGATTAAAGTCTCTTCAAAATTACCTACTTCAACATCAATTCTCTTTATAAATCAGAAAAAAGAAAGAAGTTATTTCCATTCGGTCGGAGCAAGTAAAGAAATTTCGATTGGGTCTAAGGAGTTTAATGCAATAAATCAGTCAAAGATCTTTCACATTGGTGGAGTAAACCTTTTACCTTCTTTAGATGGAAAGCCAATGGCTCAAGTTTTGAAAAAGGCAAAATTGAAAAATATTATTACTTCAATTGACCTTGCCTGGGATGTAAAGAACAAATGGATGAAGAATTTAAAAGCATCTTTGCCTTTCATCGATATTTTAATGGGCAATGAATTTGAAATAAAAGCATTAACTCAATCAAAAAATTTAAAAACTTCATTTAAGATTTTACACGAAGCTGGAGTAAAAATTGTCGTTGTTAAGTTAGGCAGTAAAGGTTCGGTTGTATCAAAAGATTTTGTGCAACTAAGCATTCCATCTTTCAAAGTTAAGCCGAAAGATTCAACTGGTGCAGGTGATGCATTTGCTGCTGGATTTTTGTTTGGAATTTTAAAGGGATTTAATCTTTACGATTCAGCAAAACTTGGAAATTACATTGGTGCACTTGTAACGACAGAGTTGGGTTCAACTTCGTCAGTTCAAAAATTTAAATCTTTTGATGTATATAAAATTCTGAAAAGTGAAAAGTTAATTGTATGATAATTACAATAACTCTGAATCCACTTTTAGAGAAAGTTCTCTTCTTTGAAAAAATTGAAAAAGAAAAAGTCAATCGAGCAAAAAGTGCAAAAATTAATGCTGGCGGTAAGGGAATAAATGTTTCAAGACAACTGAACAAATTTAAAATTGAAAATCTAGCAACTGGATTTTTAGGCGGTGATAACGGTAAAAAATTAAAATCAATTCTTTATAAAGAACAGATTAAAAACTCTTTTCAACAAATAGAAGATGAAACTCGTGAAGGGTTTGTTGTTGTTGAAAACTTTAAAATTCGAGAAAGTTATTTTTTCCCAAATCCAATTATACATTCAAGAGAAGTAAGCGAATTCATCGAAAAAACCAGGAAAGCAATCTTAAATTGTGAAATGGTTATAATTTCTGGGAGCTCACCTGAATTTGAAAATTTTGAGGACGAATTAAAGATATTCTCAGAACTTATTTCATTTGCAAATGAAAATGATAAATTTACTTTAATTGATATTTATGGCAATCACTTATCCCGAGTTCTTGAATTGAAACCAATGATTGTTCATACGAATCAAGATGAACTTGAAAAATCTTTGAATCTAAAATTTGGTTCGGAAAATGATTTAATAAATTTCTTGAAAGAAACATACTCAAGAGGAATCAAAATTTTCATTATCACAAATGGTTCTGAAGAATTCTTTGCGATAAATCACGGATTCCTGTTCCAAGTTCTTCCACCAGAAATCGAAACTGTCAATCCAACAGGTAGTGGTGATGCTTTTATGGCTGGGTTAATTTATGGGCTCCATAACAATTTACCTTTTGAAGAAATTTTAAAATGGGCATCAGCAAGCGGCGCAGCAAATGCTTCTATGTTTGAAGTTTGTTCTGCTGAGTTTGAGTATATTTATTCATTACTAAAAAAAATTAAAATCAAAAGACTGAATTGAAGATAAATGAATTAAATAAAGTCTTTATCCTGTTTGCTCTTTTGTTTATTAAATCTTCACTCTTTGCTCAAACAAAACATATTGTCTTTTTTCAAAACTCACAATTAAAAAAAGATTTTCTCTCTACAATTGGTTCACAGCAAGATACAATTCAAATTAAAGACGATTCATTATTCTTTCTTCTGAATTCTTTTCTTCAGAATAAAGGTTACTATGATTATAAGTTTCAAGTCGATTCAATTAGCGAGATCAAGAATGAAATTCTAATGATCAAAATCCAAGAAGGAAAAAGATATTTAATTAAAAAAATTTCATCTTCTGAGTTAGATATTAATGATGATGTTTTGTATGAAGTATCCTCAATATTTAAAAATTCAGTTTTAAGTAAAGAGAACATCCAGAAAGCTGGATGGAGAATTGCTGAACTTCTTGAGAACAGAGGTTATCCTTTTGCCGAAATTAGATTTCAGAATTTCAAAATTTTGGAAGAAAACGACGATGAAGTTTTAATTGAAGTTTTTTTTAATGTGACAAAAAATAATCCAGCAAAAATTTCAAGGATAGAAATCTCTGGTAATAAGTTTACTAACAGAGATGTAATCTTGAGAGAAATTAGAATCTTTGAAACTGAATTATTCACACCTCAACTTTCTCAAAAAATCTTAAGGAGATTAAATAAGCTCAACATATTTTCACAAATCAGTAATCCCGAGTTTTTCTTTGATGACAGCTTGAAAGGAATTTTGAAAATTGAAGTCAAAGAGGGAAATACGAATACTTTTGATGGAATTTTAGGTTATGTTCCCGCACCTTCTCAAAACGAAAAAGGTTATGTAACTGGTCAGGTTAACATTTCTCTTAGAAATTTATTCGGAACTCTTAGAGCCTTTTCTTTTCGATGGAATAAATTGAGTCGTCTATCTCAGGATTTGGAAATCAAATATTTCGAACCCTGGTTTCTTGGATTTCCTCTAAATATTACTCCAATTTTTCAGCAATTCAAACAGGATACAACTTTCATTCAAAGAACTATCACTGGCAATTTTGACTTATCTCTCTCAGAATCCTTTGTGATTTTATTTAATCTATCAAATAGTCAGGTTATTCCGCAGACAAATTATTTTCCAATCAATGTTAATCGAAGTTCGTCTTTTTCTTATGGACTTGGATTCCTTTATGATTCGAGAGACAATCCAATTTTTACGAAATCGGGATTGCTTTTCAGAACAGATTTAAATCAAATTCTAAAAAAAGAATATTTATCTCACGAAACTAAAAGATACAATCAACAAAAGGTAAGCCTTTCTCTTTTAATTCATCAACCAATTTTTAGAAATCAAATTCTTTTTGCTGGATTGAATGCAAAAGTTATAACTGGAGATGGAATCTCAATCAGCGATTTATTTCGTTTTGGGGGAATGAATTCACTTAGAGGTTATGAGGAAAATCAATTCATCGGAAGTAAAATCTTTTGGACTAATTTTGAATATAGATTATTTACAAGTTTCACTGACTTTTTATCTGTGTTTTTTGACTATGGCTATTATTTTAGGGATATTTTGAATGAGAGAGTGAGCAAATTCAAATCTGGTTACGGAGTTGGTGTTGCATTCAATACTGGTCTTGGAGTATTTAGAATTAACTATGCTCTTGGTGAAGGAGATACTTTTACAAGAGGAAAAATTCATTTTGGATTTGTAAGTTTATTTTAGAATGAATAACATTAAAGCTTACATAACTATACTTCGGCCATTAAATTTTATAATAACTTTTTTCTCAATTTATGTTTCGGTAATCATCGCAGATAAATCTTTTGCATTTTCTCCAAAAGCAATTTTAGGTTCACTTGCCGGTGCTTTGATTGGTGGTGCTGGTATGGTAATAAACGACTTCTTTGATGTTGAAATTGATAAAGTTAATCGGCCACTGAGACCAATCCCTTCTGGAAAGATTTCTTTAAAATCGGCTCTAATTTATTATCTCATTCTGAATCTGATTGCACTTCTTTTTGCAAGTCAGATTAATTTATATGCTTTCTTAATTGCATTGTTTTCAATTGTTGTGATTTTCTTTTATAGTTACAAATTAAAAAGCAAAGGATTGATTGGAAATTTTGTTGTTGGTTTTATGACTGGACTCGCATTTATTTTTGGTGGAGTAATTGGAGAGAATATCGTTCCTTTGCTCTTTCCGTTTATTTTTGGATTGCTTGTAAATTTTGCCAGAGAGATTTTAAAAGATGTTGAAGATATCGAAGGAGATAGAACAAAAAATCTTCAGACTTTCCCGATTGTGCACGGTGAAGAAAAAGCTCTTTGGAGTTTTAATTTTTTAATCGGGCTTACAATTTTTTCAACGCTTATTCCATACTTTCTTGAAATTTACAATCTTTTCTATCTTTTGATCATTCTTTTTGCCGTTGATTTGCCTCTGGTTTATGTGCTTAAGGTGATCTCGAAAAAACCTTCGAAAGATCAATTGAGAAAAATAAGTGATTTTATTAAATATGAAATGATTGTTGGTTTAATTGCAATCTATATAGGTGTAAATTGAAAACATTTCAAAAACTTGAAAAAGAATTTTTCAAAAAAGGCTATCGTTTGATTGCAGGAGTTGATGAAGCTGGACGCGGTCCACTCGCTGGTCCTGTGGTTGCAGCTGCTGTAATTTTTGATGACGAAATTGAAATTGATGGAATCGATGACTCTAAAAAACTTTCGCAAAAAGAAAGAGAAGAACTGGAATATGAAATAAAAAAGAAAGCCCTAACATATTCAATTTTCGTTGCTGATGTAGAACAAATAAATAAATTAAATATTTTAAGAGCATCTCTTTTTGCAATGGAAAATGCAATCCTTAAACTAAAGTTAACTCCTGACTTAATTTTAGTTGATGGTAAATTTAATTTGAACTTGCCTATCGAAAATGAAACAGTTGTTAAAGGTGATGCGAAATGTTTTTCAATTGCCGCTGCATCAATTCTTGCAAAGACTTATCGGGATCGATTGATGATTGAACTTTCGAAAAAATATCCAGAATATAAATTTCACAAAAACAAAGGTTATCCAACCAGAGAACATATTGAAGCAATTTTGAAATTTGGTCCCTGTGAAATTCACAGAAAAAAATTTTTAAGGAAAATTTATGAACGAAGAGCAGAACAACAGGAAATCGAATTCTAAAAGTTTAGGTAAGAAAGGTGAAGATATTGCTGAAGATTTACTTCGTTCAAAAGGTTACCAGATAATCAAACGAAATTTTAGATTTGGTAAAGGAGAGATTGACATTATTGCAAAAGACGGCGATTGTCTTGTTTTTGTGGAAGTAAAGTCAAGAAAAAATTTTGATTTTGGCGAGCCTGAATATTCAATCACAAAATCAAAACAAAGACAACTTAAAAAAATTGCAGAAGCTTATTTTTATATCAATGGAATTAATGAGCAGCTTTGCCGTTTTGATGTGATTACAATCGTTGGTGAAAACAAAGATGAAATGAAAATTAATCATATTGAAAATGCATTTTATTAATGGAGGTTGATATGAATGGAATTGAACTCGTTTTACTTGCGTTAATTTTTTATACTCTTGCTTATAAGTTTTACGGGGAATTTTTAATTCGAAAATTTAAAGTTAGTGATAAAAATCAAACTCCATCACACACACTTTATGATGGTATTGATTATGTTCCTGCTAAAGCTCCGGTTTTACTTGGACATCATTTTGCATCAATTGCAGGAGCTGGACCAATTGTAGGTCCTGTTATTGCTGCCGGTTTCGGTTGGCTTCCAGTTTATCTCTGGATTATTCTTGGTGCAATTTTTATTGGGGGTGTCCACGATTTTTCATCTATCATTGCTTCAGTTAGACATAAAAGCAAATCAATTGGATTTATTATTGAAACTTACATTGGTGTTAGTGGGAAAAGATTATTTTTACTTTTCTCATGGGCAACATTAATTTTAGTAATTGCTGTCTTCACAATTATTGTCTCTGAAACATTCGCCAACATTCCTTCAACTGCAACGGCTTCATTTCTTTTTATTTTTCTGGCAATTTTATTCGGAGTGATGATTTACAGATTGAATATGAATCTAACAATAGCAACCCTAATTGGAATTGCATTAATGGGATTGAGTATTTATGCAGGAATGATCTTTCCTATTACATTAAGCAAAACAACCTGGCAATTGATTCTTCTCCTTTATGTTTTTGTTGCATCCATTACTCCTGTCTGGATTTTACTTCAACCGAGAGATTATCTGAATTCTTTTTTGCTTTATGCAGTTTTATTCGGTGGATTGATTGGAGTGTTTTTCGCAAAACCAGAAATTAATCTTCCAGCTTACAATTCTTTTACGCTCGATAAAGTTGGCTATCTTTTCCCGGCTTTGTTTGTTACGGTCGCTTGCGGTGCAATTAGTGGATTTCATTCACTTGTTGGAAGTGGAACAACAGCAAAACAATTAAACAAAGAAACTGATGCTCGCATTGTTGGCTATGGCGGAATGTTAATTGAAGGATTGCTTGCAGTTTTATCATTAACTGCAGTTGCTGTAATGGCTAATCAAGAATTTATCGAAATTTTGAGAACAAAAGGTGCAGTTGCGGCATTCTCACTTGGTGTTGCAAGATTTTTGAATTCAATTCCTTTTCTGGGAATTTCAATTGAAATGGGTCAAACTTTTTCAGCTCTTGCTGTCTCTGCATTTGCTCTAACTTCGCTCGATACTGCCACAAGACTTGCCCGTTATATGTTTCAAGAATTTTTTGAAATTCAATCTAAACAACCTGAAAAGTTGAAGAATAATATTTTAAGTAATCGTTTTGTTGCAACAACCATAACAGTTACAATTGGTGCAGCACTGACTTTCAGCGGGCAGTCAATGTCAATCTGGCCTGTTTTTGGAAGTGCTAATCAATTGCTTGCAGCCCTTGCACTGCTTGCCCTGACTGTCTATGTTGCTTTCTTAAAAGAAAAGAAATTATTTGTGATGATACCAATGTTGTTTATGTTCTCTGTTACACTAACAGCTCTCGGAATGTTGGTTTATTCTAATTTTGTGACAGAACATTATACATTGTCATTTATTTCAATTTTATTGTTTGTTCTTGCGGTATCCTTAGGAATTAAAGCTTATCAAATTCTGACTAATAGTAAATACAAACCAGTTGAAGTTGAAGATTTAGGAATTGCTCAAAAATAATTTTTAAATAGATGAAACTTCTATTTATGAATTGAATTAAATTGATAAAAAAGTGAGATGATTATGAAGACAAAAACTCTTATCCTATTAATTACAATTTTATTCTCGAACCTATTATTTGCTCAATTTTCACTTGAGAAATTTTTAGACGAACCTTTTGATCTTAATTACAAAACAGTTAAATCAAAATTAAAAGGTAAAGAGCTGATTGAAACTACAATCTTGAAATATAAGAGTGTTGTTTATTACGATTTTTTAGATCCTGTTTCAATTCAAGTTGGTTATATGTTTGACGCTGATAATTCTCAAGTTGGAAAAGTAATTTTGAACGGAAGAGAAAACGAGAAAGATTCAGAGAAGCTTTTTGAGATATTGCTTGCGGCTTTGGAGAAAAAATTTTCAAAAAATTATTCTAAAGCAGATCTCGGAAATATGACAATGATTAATTGGAAAGGATTGAAAGATCTTTCAGTAATTTTATCACGACAGGTAAATAAAACAATGCTAACAATTGTTAAGAAGTAATTTCATCTTCAGGGGCGTTCTGTTTTATCAAATCTATCCTGCAAATGCCCTGATAGTTGCATTTTGAACAAACTCTTCTCTCGAAATTTTTTATTGTGGTCAAATTGAATTTGCCGTTTTTAATTTTTTCTATCATCGATGCAACTGTTTTCATAACTTCATCGAGTTCATTCATTAATTCATTTGATTGACCATTTAAGAAATCTTTGATCAGAGATTTGCGTTCAATATTGTTGCTTTTCTTTGACGAGAGTTTTACAAATTCAGCATCTGAAATTTTTAAATCTTCATTGATTGATTGAAAATATCTTTCAACTAAAATAAGATAGAGAGGGAGTTGTAAAGAAATCCTGTCTTTGTAATCGGTTGGTTTTGGTAATTCACCAGTTTTATAGTCAAGAACTTTAAAAGTATTGTCTGTTAAATTAAGATCTATTCTATCGATCTTTCCTTTTAATTTAAATCTTTCATCATCGAGATTAAATTCCTGAATGATTGTTTTTTCAAATTCAAAGGGTTGAAAAGTGTAATCGGAATCTTCAATTAATCTTTTTTCCAGGTTTAGAAATTCTATTATAATAGATTTCCTTTGAGATGAACCTAAAATAATTTCTTCAGTTAAGAAGAAAAATGGATTATATCTTTCAAAATGTTTCAATATTCCTTTTGCAATCTCTAAAATTTCCGCTGATAATTGATCATAGTTGTTTTTTAATTCATCGTATAAATTTCGATTCTCACTTTTAAGTTTATTCAAAAACTGATAAAGTATCTGATGAATAATTAAACCGAACTCATTTCTCTGAATATCCTCTTCAATTTCTTCCTCAATTTGTGGTTGAACTATATAATTAAGAAAATATTTAAATGGACATTGAGCATAAGTTTCGAGCTCAGTTATAGAAAATTCTTTATCAAATTTCGAGTAGAGCATTTCAAGAAGTTTTTTATCTGTAATTATTCCACAATATTCTTTGCCTTCACTTTCAATTTCGTTATTTATACGGTAACTAATCCTTTTTACAACTTCTTTCACTTTTGATAATCGTGCAAAAAGTTCACGGTTTTCCTTATTCAAATCTAACAGTTGATCAACAGAATATTTTTCGAAGAGTTCTGATCTTGAAAAAATGAAGTTATTAAGTTCTTTGTAATTTAATTCCTGAATTTCACAAATTTTTTCAAGTTCAACTAAAAAGTCGGAAGGGATTTTTTCCTTTTTTTCATCCTGTCTTGGATATGAAAGATATAGTTCATCTTCGAATGCATTCAAGCACTGATAAAACAAATACCTTTCTTCAAGTAATCTCTGCCTTTCTGTGCGAATGTATTTCTCATCCAATAAAACCAGTGGGAAATATTTTGAAGGAAATAATCCGTTTTCGAGTCCCGGTAAAAATAAGATTGAAAAATTTAAGTTTCGAATTTCTTCTGGCGAAGTGACTAAAACGCCGTAACCCCATCTTTCTTTAATATTATATCTCGAACCAAATACAGCAGTTGTGATAAATTCGAAGTATTCATTAAAAGCGAAAGTCTTTCTGTGAAGCTGGAGTTTTTCAAAAGTATAAAGCAATTCTTCAAGGATCGACTCAAACAAGTTCAGAGCCCTTACATCCTTTGAATAAGTATTTATGTTTATGTCTTCATCCATTGCAAGCTCATTACTGAAAATATTTTCGTAAACATTAAGGTTATGGATTATTTCTCTTAACTTTTTTACAAAACTTTGGGGAGTTTGATTGCCCTCAAGTCTCGAAATTAATTCGATGATCTGATAAAAATCTATCTTTGCTTTTTCTAATTGTTGTATCTCATAATCTCTTTGCGGATATTCATTTAATGAAAGGGAGTTGAGATAATCTAATCTGTTTGCAATAGAAGAAAGGATTTTGTCTTTGCCACGCGTAATTTTGATTAAGCTTAGTGTTTCTCGAAGATTATCAACATCAATGTTTTCGAATGAAAAGTAAGTTGAACGCAAAACATAAAAAAGGTCTTTATAGAAGAAATCATTTCGTAATAATTCAAGCAATCGAATAATTGATATGATGGGTGGTGAATTTTTGAGGTAAAACCTATCTGTCACATTGACAGGGATACCGTATTTGTAGAAAATTTCTCTAACCAGATTTGAATATTCACTTATACCATTTATCGCAATGCAAATTTTACTTAAATCAAGTTCTGGATTTTGAATTACTTTATGTTTAATTATTCTTGCAATTATTTCAATTTCTTCTCTTGCATCAAATCCAGAAAACTTATAAATGTTCTTTGCTTTGAATTTTTCTTT
>JBNAWO010000015.1:0-33748 GCA_049699815.1 Ignavibacteria bacterium
GGTGCGTTAAGAATTATGCCGACTTCAGCAGCAATGGGAGAAGCAAGCGGAGCCCTTGCTGCAATTGCGATTACAAAAAATTTATCAATTAGAAATGTGCCAGTAAAAGAAGTTCAATTGAAAGTAAAACACAATCTTTCAAAAAGATTTTTTGATTGATTAATAATTCAGTTCATATTGAACTAAAATGAATTATTACTTCATTTTCAACAAGCCCTACAGAGTTTTATGTCAATTCAGTCCAGCTGAAGGTAAACTTACTTTATCTGATTTTCTTTCATTGCCAAAGGATGTTTATCCTGTTGGAAGACTTGATTATGATTCAGAAGGGTTGATCATTTTAACAAACGATGGATTACTTCATCACAAATTAATTGATCCCCGATTTGCTCATTCGAGAACTTACTGGGTACAGGTCGAAGGATTACCTGGTCAGACTGCAATTGAGAAATTGTCTAAAGGAATTGTAATTGAAAACAAAAAGACAAGAAAAGCTAATGTTAGATTACTGAATGAAGAACCAAAAATATGGGAGAGAATTCCACCAATTCGATTTAGAAAAAGTATTCCAACAAGCTGGCTTGAAATCGAACTTTTTGAGGGTAGAAATCGACAAATCAGAAAAATGACAGCTGCGGTAGGTTATCCAACTTTACGACTTGTAAGAATTAAAATTGAATTTATAGAAGTATTTGACTTAAAACCTGGCGAGTTTCGAGAGCTAACTCAAGAAGAAATTTATAGATTAAAAAAGATTTGTGGACTTAAATAAGCTTGTTCAATCTATCCATATTTCCAATTATTATCCAGATGAAACAAGGACTATAATAATTTTCATTCTTTCCAGAAATTAAGAATATTAGTTTCTCTTATTGTTATTTGGGGTTTTAAAAGTTTTACAAATTTCCAATCCTTATTTAAATTTGAATGAATTATGACAATACCAAATCAGCTTACAATCACAAGAATAATTTTAACTCCCATATTTGCATTCCTCTTTTTATCAAACGATAAAACCTTAAATCAAATTTCTCTCTTTGTGTTTTTGGTTGCGGCACTTACTGATTGGTATGACGGATGGCTTGCAAGAAAATACAACTACATATCTGAACTCGGAAAATTTCTTGATCCACTTGCTGATAAAATTTTAACCTCAACTGCTTTTTTTGGATTTGTTTATCTCGGCTTACTTAACTTCTGGATGGTTTTAATAATTATTTTTAGAGATTTGCTTGTGACTCTTCTTCGCATTTACGGACAATATAAGAAAAGAACTTTTTCTACCAGTTTTATTGCAAAAATCAAAACAAGTCTTCAAATGATTTTTCTCTACTACTTGCTTATCGTTTATATTGGGATCGAAAAGGATTTACTTACATTTATCGATAAAAGCTGGAAAAAATTTTTACTGGATGGTAAGCTTATCAACTATTCAATGATATTAATCACTGCATTAACAATTTATACCGGGATTGAATATCTTTATACAAATCGCTTCACTCTTAAGGAGATTTTTAAGTGAAAGAAAAATTAAATTTTACTGATCGAATAAAACTCCTTTTTGCAACTGGATTTTTTATCGGTTATTTTCCAATTGCGTCCGGAACGGCTGGTTCATTTCTAGCAATTTTAATTTATCTATTCGTTCCTAATTTTTATGAACCTTACATTTTAATAATCTTTATTTTACTCTTCCTCGTAATTGGGATTTACACATCCGACTTTGCAGAAAAAGTTTATGGTTTCGACCCTCCAGAGGTTGTAATTGATGAAATTGTTGGAATGTGGTTTACTATGCTTTTTGTCCCAAAAACATTTTTACTTGCAGCTATTGGATTTATACTTTTCAGAGTTTTTGATATTATAAAACCTTTTCCAGCAAAGCAAAGTCAGGAATTCAAAGGAGGATTAGGTATTATGCTGGATGATTTAGTTGCTGGATTTTATGCTCTTATAATTTTGCATTTAATTTTGCTAATCTTTCCGGAGGTTAAAAATTTATGAATAAAGTTTCAATTATTTCAATTGGTGATGAATTACTTATTGGTCAAACAATCAATACAAATGCTGCCTACATAGGTGAGAAACTTACTTCAATCGGTTATGAAGTTATAAGAAACTTTACTGTTGGAGATAATAAGGATGATATACTGGCAATACTCCACGATGCTGAATTAATTTCGGATTTTATTTTCATCACTGGTGGACTTGGTCCAACTCACGATGACATTACAAGAACCTGCATCCTTGAATATTTTAATACCGATTTAGTTTTTGATGAACAAACTTTTGAAAGAATTAAAAAGCTTTTTGAAAAACGAAACATACCAATGCCTGAAATCAATCGTGAACAGGCGATGGTTCCAAGAATTGCCAGAATAATTCCGAACGACTACGGAACTGCACCAGGTTACGACATAACCAAAAACGGAAAAAGATTTTTTGTAATGCCCGGCGTTCCTTATGAAATGCGCGGAATGATGGAGAATACAATTCTACCCGACCTAAAAAAATATATTCAATCAATAAATATTTTTTATAATCAAAAAATTCTTTACACAACTGGAATTCCAGAATCTGCTTTATATTCAAAACTTGAAGATATTCGACATCTTTTCGATGAAGTCAAAGTTGCTTTCTTACCAAGTCAATTTGGTGTAAAGATTAGAATATCTATGAGAAGTAATGACGAAAAATTTAATTTAGAGAAGATAGAATTTTTGGAAGCTAAAATTCGTGACAGAGTCGGTGATTACATTTATTCGGATGAAGATTTAAGTCTTGAAGAAATTATTGGAAAAATTTTAACAGATAAAAAATTAAAACTTGCCGTCGCAGAATCCTGTACAGGTGGATTATTATGCAATCGAATTACAAACATACCAGGCAGTAGTAATTACTTTGAACGAGGAGTTGTTAGCTACTCAAATGAATCAAAGATTCAAATTCTCGGTGTTAATCCAGAAACGATAAAAAAATTTGGTGCCGTAAGCGAACAAACAGCAATTGAAATGGCGCGCGGAGTAAGAAAAATTTCAAATGCGGATATTGGAATTTCTACAACCGGAATTATGGGTCCAACTGGAGCAACAGAGAAAAAACCAATTGGACTTGTTTTTATTGGTTATTCAGATAAAGAAAGAGAATTCGCTAAGCAGTACAATTTCGCTGATAATAGAGTGAGAAACAAAGAACGAACATCTCAAGCTGCTCTTGAATTGCTATGGCGCGCTTTGACTGGAAAAGTTTAATCCTAAAAATTATAAATCTTTTACAGCCTGACTTATTTGAATTCTTTAACACTTTAATCCTTAATTACTTGCCAATTTTCAAATTGAAAAGCTCTTCTCCTTCCGGAATAAAATTTGACCATAGTTTTAAAATAAAAAAGGAACTGCCAGCTTAAACCTGACAGTTCCTTAGAGAAAAAAATTCCTTAATTAAAGATTCTTTAATTCGTGAACTAACTTATTCACAGCTTCTTTTGCATCACCAAAATACATCAAAGCATTTGGATAGAAGAACAGCTCGTTTTCAATTCCAGCGTAACCAACATTCAACGATCTTTTATTAATTACAACTGTCTTTGCGTAATCCACATTTAGAATCGGCATTCCATATATTGGAGAGTTTTTATCGTGTCGGGCTGCTGGATTTACAACATCATTTGCACCAATCACAAATGCAATGTCAGTATTTGGGAAGTCATCATTAATATCTTCCATCGCATAAAGTTTATCGTAGGGAACCTGAGCTTCAGCAAGCAATACATTCATATGACCAGGCATTCTACCAGCAACAGGGTGTATTGCAAATCTCACATTCTTCCCTTTTGCTTCAAGAATATTGAACAAATCTCGAACAGCATGTTGAGCTTGAGCTACTGCCATTCCATAACCAGGAACAATGATAATATTTTCAGCTGCATCAAAAAGCATTGCAAGTTCTTCAGACTCAATAGATTTTACATTTCCTTTAACTGTCTGAGTTGCTGGTCCTGCTGATCCAGCACTTTCCCAACCGCCCAGAACAACATTCATTAAAGAACGGTTCATTCCTTTGCACATAATGTTAGTTAGAATAATCCCCGATGCACCAACTAAAGCACCAGCAACGATTAATTGTTCATTTTGAAGTACAAAACCAGTTGATGCAGCAGCTAATCCTGAATAAGAGTTCAACAACGAAATTGCAACTGGCATATCGGCACCACCGATCGGTAATACAAGCAACACACCAAGCAAAAGAGAAATTCCACTTATTGTTAGGATTAACCATTCAAGTTCAGGATTGATAGAGAAATAAACACCGCCCGCAATAACTAAGAGAAGCAAAAACAAATTTAGAGGATGCTGCCCCGGATATTTAACAACTCTTCCAGTTACAATTCCCTGTAATTTACCAAACGCAATCAAAGAACCAGTAAATGTAACAGCACCTATTAAAATACTAAGCGAGATTGTTGCGGTTAACTCTAAATTGAAGCTTGCACCAGCAACAGTTCCAAGATGGATTTTATAATATTCTGATAGAGCAACTAACATCGAAGCACCGCCACCGAATCCATTCAACAAACCAACCATTTGAGGCATACCAGTCATAGGAACCTTTATTGCCAGTATTGCACCAATTGCTGCACCTATAACTAAACCGATTATAATCCATTCAAAAGTTAGAACATGCTTATCGAACAAAGTAATTACAATTGCAATTAGCATTCCAATTGAAGATATAAGATTTCCTTTTCTTGCAGTTTTTGGAGATGCCAGATATTTAATTCCAAAAATGAAAAGAGTTGATGCAACCAGATAAGAAACTTTAATTAATGTATCCATATATCAGCTCACTTTTTTTTGAACATTTTTAACATTCTATCAGTAACCAGATATCCACCCACAACATTTATTGTTGCAAAAATTACTGCAATTAATCCAAGTATTGTGCTTACGGTAAATTGCTCAAGTCCAGCACTTATTAATGCCCCCACAATTGTAATTCCAGAAATTGCATTTGAACCTGACATCAAAGGGGTATGAAGCGTAGGTGGAACTTTGGTGATTAACTCGAAACCTACAAACATTGCAAGAACAAATACATAAATTAACATTAAAAGATTTCCATCCATAATTTTATCCTCTCATTTATTTAGTTAATAGTTCTTTTGTTCTTTCATGAACAACTTGACCATCTTTTACAATCGTCGATTTCCCTATAATCTCATCTTCCATATTATGATTGAATTTACTTTCTTTTGAGGCGTAATTGATCAAATTGAAAAGATTTCGGGCATACATTTCACTTGCATGATAAGGGACAAGACTTGGAAGATTTGGTTCTCCAATTATAGTCACACCATATTTCTTTACTACTTTACCCTTTTCACTAATCTCAACATTTCCACCAAATTCAACTGCCATATCTAAAACAACAGAACCTGGTTTCATATTTTTTACCATCTCTTCTGTGATAAGCAAAGGAGCGCGCTTTCCAGGAACGAGAGCTGTTGTAATAACTATATCAGCTTCAGAAACATGCTTGGCAATTAATTCTTGCTGCTTCTTCAAAAATTCTGGTGAGGCTTCCTTTGCATATCCACCCTCATCTTGCATTGATTCATCTGTTTCAACTTCAATAAATTTTCCGCCAAGACTCTGTACTTCTTCTTTTACTGCCGGTCGAATATCCGATACCCAAACAACAGCACCTAATCTCTTCGCAGTACCAAGAGCCTGGAGACCTGCAACACCAGCTCCCATAATTACAACTTTTGCTGGCGAGATTGTACCAGCAGCTGTCATCAAAAGAGGGAAAATTTTGTGAAGATGATTTGCAGCAAGAATTACTGCCTTGTAACCAGCAATGTTTGCCTGAGAGCTCAAAGCATCCATAGGCTGGGCTAATGTAGTTCGAGGAATTGCATCCATCGAAATTACATTAATTCCAAGTTCAGCTGCCTTTTTTGCAAGTTCTGGATAATGAAGAGAATACATAAATGTAATGAGCAATGAGCCTGGTTTCATCAAATCAAGTTCATTTTTACCAAATTGGGGATGTTCGATCGGCCTCTGGACTTTTAAGATAATGTCCGATTTAGAATAAAGTTCTTTTAAATCGTTCAAGACTTTAACGCCGACTTTTTCATATTCTTGATTCGTAAAGCCAGCATTAAGTCCCGCATCACTCTCAATTAATATTTCGAATCCTTTTTTGATTAACTTACCGGCGACATCAGGCACCATCGCAACACGATTCTCGCCGGGAAAAATTTCTTTTGGAATGCCTATAATCACACTAATCTCCTTATTTAATTTTTCAAATTTAAGGATATATACTTTTTTTTACTAAGTGAAAAATTAAGCGAAAATTAAGTCACAATTATGTTTTATGAATTGAAAAAAGAAATTAAGAATAGGAGTGAATTATTACTTCGATTTATGATTTAAATCTTTCCAGGTACTCTTTTGATGATGCTATATCTGGAAATTCTTTTTCGAACTGGGACTTTTTTTCTTTATCGAGTCTAAAACTTTCTTCTAAATACTTAAAAGCTTCTTCCACTCGATTTAGGAGAATTAAAATTTTCGCTTTTTGATAAAAAGCTTCCTCCGCATATGGACAGTAACTAATACATTCATCATAATATTTTATCGCTTGTTGAATATTGCCAATTTCATAGTAAGTACTAGCAACATTCAAATATGGTTCAGGTTCATATGGATTTAATTCAAGGGCTTTCAAATAATTATCAATTGCTTCAGTTAAATTACCAAGTGAATATTCGAGATCACCTTTTGCAATCCAGCCAGCATCATCATTTGGGCTTAATTCAATGGCTTTATCAAAATCATTAATTGCGAGTTGAACTTTTCCAAGTTCGTTATAGCAGTATCCTCTCGCAATGTATGAATTGGTGTTTTGTGGATTTATTTCTATCGATTTGGTATAAGCATTTAAAGCTTTATAAAGATCACCTAATTCTTCGTAGCTCACTCCTAAATTATACCAGGCAGAATAATCATCAGGATCGATTTCAAGAGTTCTTCGATAACATTCAATTGCTTCTTTATGATTGCCCATAGATGCATAAGTATATCCAAGATTAAAATGAGCAGAAGGGAATTCGTCATTAATTGCAATGGCAAATTTAAAACTCTCTATTGCTTCATCCCACAATTTCTTTTCAGAAAAAGCAACTCCTAAGTTGTAATAAATCAAATAATTATAAGGTTCGATATCCAGTATTTTTCGATAAACTTCAATTGCCTCATCATAATAATTATACAATTCATAGCAGTAGGCAAGCTCACTCAGCAATTCAACATTCTCTGGATCATTTTCAATCATTTCTGTGAGAACTCTTACTGCTTTATCAAAATCATTATCTTCATAAAAATAAACCAGTTGCATTTTTACTTCAGAATTATCTGGTGTAAGTTGAACTGCTTGTTCAAGATAATATAATTCTTGTTCAGGAAGAGAAAGTTTCTGATAAATTGAAGCGAGATTTAGAATTGTTTCTACATCAATAGGATTAAGGGAATAAGCTTTCTTTAATGCTTCCTCTGCTTTTTCGTATTCACCAAGATAAGAATGAAAGATTCCCTTTTTTTGCCAGATTTCAGAATCATAGCTTGAAAATTTTAAATAAGCATCAGCAAGTTCAAGTCCAATTTCAAATTCACCAAGTTCAAGTGCAAGACTTATATAGTCTTCCAGAGAATCCAGATCGTAAACAACTGGATTGGATTTGACGGACTTGTAGAACTCGTTTAGGGATGCCAGATCAGCCTGATATTCGCTATCATCAAACTCATCGGCATCGCCGTCGAAATCATCAAAAAAATTATCGTCGAAATTGTCTTGCATTTTTTCTTTTTTGTCTTTCTTTTGTGAAACTAACTAAACAATCAATTTAATTCAAGTTAATGTTTTTATTTAGAAGTAATTTAACAGAAAAAATTATTTTTTTTAAAAACCAGTTTATTAATTCAATTCAAAGATTTTTCTCAACTTATCGAGGAACTCTGCTTTTTCGTATTTTGAAATGTCCAATTTATCAATCTCTGCATCATCAATTTTTTCAGGTAAATATTTTTTCAAAATTAAAATTTCATTTTTTGAGAAAGTTACGGACTTTAATACATAATCTTCAAAAGCTTCATAAGCTATTGGAACTACAGCTTTGACTATCTCAGCCATTTTCTCAGCATAAACTCTAATTTCATATTGTGCGTGTTTATCCATTCGAAGTTTCAAAAAATGGAAAAGGTTGTGCAAATCAATTTTCCAATACCATTGAGTGTAAAGCGAAAGAGGCAAATTAATTCTGGCAAGTTCACGAGCAATATTATAATTGAGCATTTCTTGATAGCCACTAAAAGCAGATTTTTGCTCTTGAAGTAAAATTTCTAAAACCCTTTTACGAATTTCAGGGGGAACTTCTTCACTATCTCTGCCCTGCTTATTTGCTTTGCTCTGAAATTTTATAACTGTTTCATCTGGAACATAAAATTCTTCGGGCATTATTGAATACCTTCCGGAGTATTCATTTACATTTGCCGTTCGATGTCTTATCCATTGTCGAGCAACAAAAAGCGGAAGCTTGATGTGAAATTTGAATTCTACCATTTCAAACGGAGTGGTGTGCTGGTGTCTCATCAAATAACGAATTAGTGTTCTGTCTTCACTAACCGTTTTCGTTCCTTTACCATAACTTACTCTTGCTGCTTGAACAATTGACTCATCTCCGCCCATATAATCAATAAGTCTTATAAAACCGTGATTCAAGACTTTGAATTCTTTATCAAGTAATTCTTCAGCCTTTGGATTAAAAACTCGAGCCATTTTAGTCCTCTTTTACTTTTTTGCAAACAAATCTAACAACTGATCCATCTCCTTCATGAAGTTTACCTTCGTGAAGGCGAACAACTTTTTGTTCGGAAAAAATAATTTCAAATTTGTATCCTTTAATTGATTTAGTAAATTCTTTTTCCAATTCATCTTTTGTGTAAAGAAGTTCGGCAAGTTTTGGTCCACCTGAATTATATTTTAATTGATCAACCGAAAATGCTTCAATAAAAAATAATCCGTCAGAGATTAGAGCAGTTTTTACTTGTGAATACAATCTCTTTCTTTCTTCCTTAGATAAATGTAAATAAATTAAAACGATTGTTCCCCACCTTTCAATGCCAAAGTCAAATTCGTTAACATCAGCAAGGATAGTTTTTATCGCTGTGTTCTTTTCTTTTGCCAGTCGTAGTGCTTTAAGAAGTCCCATTTCAGCATAATCGAGTGAAGTTACATCCAGTCCTCTTGTTGCAAGATAAACTCCGTTTCTACCCTCGCCATCTCCAACCATCAAAACTGGATTCTTAAACATTTCAGGATTTTGTTCATAAAATTCTCTTAAGAAAATGTTGGGTTCTTTACCATAAACATATTCCTCATCAGAAAAACTTTCATTCCACAGGTTCTGCATTTTTCCCTCTAATAGTCAAACTTTTCGAATAGGAGATTACTTTAAATTGATGAGTCGAATTCAAGCAATAAAAAATTCGAGCAAATATCTTAAAATCTGTAATTCAATCCTAAAATTAGATTTATTCCATCAACATTAATTTTTGTGTAAAAAGTTTTTTCAAAAATTTGAACATTGTTTCCATTTACAATTGTTGGAGTTTCTGGAAAAGTATTTTTGAATTCAAGTTCGGGATCACGGAATTTCATTTCAAGTTTCAATCTTAAATTTTGAATTAAGTTTATTTCTGCACCAGCACTTACAAGTATTCCATAATCAAGCCGAGAAATTTTGCTTTCGGATTTGAGATTAAAAATTTTTCGTTCGTACTTTCCGAAGTAGACACCCAAACCCGCACCCATATAAACTGTATACCAATCACGACTGAATGGGAAAACATAATAACCAAGAATTTCAACAGGATAAAGATAAAAAGTTTCTTCCACTTGTAATGTTCTTGGCAGGTTATTCACAAGAGCACGAACAGAATACAATAACTCGGAGGCTCGCAAATACTCAGTACTCACTCCGGCAAAAACAAAATTATTCCAAACATTCGCTTTAATTTCGAAAGAATAGCTTAAGAAGCCATCGAAGGTATAGTAAAGATTTCTTAAGTCAGGATCAGAAGCTCGTGGTGTTAAATAAACCTTTGCACCAGTGATGTAATTTAGATTAAAACTCAGATCAATTAACTTTTTATGATGCTCAAAATAATCTAACTCTTGAGCCGATATATTTTTTATTGCAAGTAAAGTTAGCAAAATCAATAAAATTGTTTTCATCAATCTCAAAATAAATGAACCAGAGAATTTTTAAAACTATTTTTTTCTAAACGATAGATCAAAACCGTGGGTTAATTCTACAAGATCCAAAAATTATTCAACGATCTCTTTTAATCAATTGAAATTTAATTAAAGAAATATTCTTTAAAGTTTACAATAAAAATTTCCGAAGAAACTTTAAGGAAAATCATCAAGCTTAGATAAGTTCAGCTTTAAATTGATTAGCCTCAGATAGTGAACAACTAAAAAAATCTATTTCAGTTATAGTTTTGAATAAATTCAGAACTTTTCAAAAAATCGAACCGAAATATTCTCATAAAACAAAAAAGCCAGCTTATTTGAGCTGGCTTCCTAAATAAAAATTTCAAAAAATTACTTCAAATAAATCATCTTTTTAGAAGACCTAAAATAATCTGCCTTCATTTCGTAAAAATAAACACCACTGCTGAGTTTTAATTTAATTGCATCAAGTTCTATTTCATACTCTCCTGCATCTTTTTCTTCATTCACTATTGTTGCAATTTCGTTTCCAACTATATCATAAAGTTTTATTATCACAGGTTTTGTCCCTTTTACCACATATTTAATTTTTGTAACAGGATTAAATGGATTGGGGAAATTCTGGTAAAGAATAAATCTATCTGGCTGAAAAAATTTTTCATCTACAGAAGTTGTCATTGTTGTGAAATACCAGATTTCAGATTCAGGACTCGAACCAGCCGAATTATTAGCAATTACTTTCCAGAAGTATTTTTTATTAGTTTCAAGATTTGAAGCAACGAAAAATGTGTCAGACAGCGTTTCATTAATTTTCAAATTGATAAAATTTGAATCTTCACTAACCTCCAACGAATAATTTTCTGCTTGAAGAGAAGAAAGCCATTTAAATTCAACAGGAATGGAAACACCCATTGCCCCTTTTTGAGGAGAATACAAATTTGGTCTGGCTGGAATATTTTGTCTTGTTGTAAAATTCCATATTGATGAAAATTCACTCCATCCAGCATCGTTTCTCGCCCGCACTCTCCAGAAATACTTTGTTTTGCTCTCAAGTTGAACTTCTTTTGAATTTGTCCCCAATGATGAATCATCAATTACTTTTTGGTTGAATAAAGAATCTCTGGCAATTTGTAGATGGTAATGAGTTGCTCCACTAACCTGTGTCCATCTTAGAGTTAGATTTACATCTACATTAGTTGAACCATTAGCAGGTGAAATTAAATTAGGTGGTGATGGAGGAAAATTTCCTGTCAAATTATAAGTAATTGTCATTTTTAATTTGCTTACAATATTAGGATTAGAAACAACGAGACTATCCTTACCGTTCATAGATTTATTAACGACAATTCCACCAAAAAAATCCTGAAGTACACCTGAAATCCCCGCAGGCAAATTCCAGCTAATTGTGATAGTGGTTCCGCTTCCGACTTGATATCGTATTTCATGAATTTGTTGACCCTGATAAGTTGATGAGCCCTGTCTGTAATCTTTTAAAACTCCCTCACCAAGTTCTGGAATGTTAATATCCTGGCCAATAAATCTTGCATCAAAAATTCCAGAAGGTGGAAGTGGTGGCTGTTCCATTTCATCGAGATGTGCGTCTATCCCATTCGTTGCTGTAGGATCAAGACCAAAGTAAAGGACTCTTGTTCGAAATCCGTCTGAAACATTTAATGGAATATTGACCTGTGGAATGATCTGAGCATAAATAATATCAGTCAGAAAATAAAGAATGATAAAGATGATAACTCTCTTCATATCAGTCCATAGTTTTTTGTAAAGATAAAATTTTTGAACTACAATTTTGATTTATAATTTATTAAAAATTAGTGTCTAAGTTAACTTATCTGCTCTCAAATTTTATTCAATTAAATTCACTAAATCTTTTAAATTGTCAATTACTTCGACGCCACATTTTTTGAGTTCGTTTCTCGATTGATGTCCTGAAGCTAGCAAAATACATTTGCATCCAAGTTCTTGTGAGACTTCAAAATCGTGTACAGTATCACCAATCAAAAGAATTTCATCAGGATTTGAATTTATTTTATTCATCAATTTTTTCCCGAGCTCAATTTTACTTTCCGCGTAAATGTTATCAAGCCCTACAATGTTTTTGAAAAACTTTATCAAATCAAATCTTTCAACAATTTCAATTAATGTATGCTCAGAATAAGCAGAAAGAATCGATTGTTCGATCCCCCTACTAAAAAAATATTTTACAATTTTTTCCGCACCATCAGCAATTTTGGCTTCATATTTTTTTTCTTCATAACGGTTCATCCACTCTTTACCAATTTTTTTGAAATCTAATTTTGCCAGATCAAAACCAACTCTCCTGTAATATTCAATTACAGGAAAGGTAAAAATTTCTTTGTATCGTTCTTTTGTAATTTTTGGATAGTTATATCTTTCAAGCAACCAATTAATATTTTCTACACAAAGGTCAACATCATCAAATAGAGTTCCATTCCAATCCCAGATTAAATGCTTGACTTTATATTTCATAAATTGAAATTAAATCTAAATTCCTCTTTTTATTATCATTGCGATTTCTCTGGCAACATTTGAATTATATTCAAACGCAAGTTTTTTATGATTGATCAAATCTATAATTGTTCCGATGAAACATAGTCCAGCTGTTAAAAGATAAAGTATTCCCATTCCAATTTGACTGAGCAAAAATCTATGGATACCGGAAATTCCAAGAAAACCTACAAGAGCAGTAAGCAAAATCAAAGTTGGATCTTTTCTCCGATTTCGATACATCACAGCAAATTGAGTTAATTGCTTTTCATCAAAATCGCTTGTGAGTTTTTGGACATAAATCATTTCTTCACCTTCAAGTTCGGGAAGATAAGTGTAAATGTTAGACATAATGTTCTCTCCTTTGTTTTGTTATTAATTGAATTATTCTAAAAATAATGATAATAAAAGCGAATAAACCCAGTGGATGAGCTTTTAATGATTCTAAAATTTTTAAATGATAAATCAGCGAAATTGAATTACCTATTCCACAGCCCGGACAAAATTGAAAACCTAAGTTTTTTATCGGACAAAATGAAAGGTGATTTTGCTCTTGAATAAAAGCCAGATAAGCCAATCCACCAACCCAGAAGATTAATTCCAAGTTTTTTGAAATAAATGAAATGGATTTCTTTGTAAGATTGATTATTAATTTTTTCATATCAAATTTGATTTGACGGAAGAAACTAACAAAAGTTATATTCACATTGCAAAATACAAACTAAAGAGGAAAATTATGACTGCTTATTCACTCACAAGATTTTTTTATCCTGAAAATGTTTTACTAGTTGGTGCCTCCTCTAAACCTCAATCGATTGGATACGAAATTCTCAAATCTATCATCAACTTTGGATTTAAAGGAAAAGTCTTTGTCGTAAATCCAAAAGCTAACGAAATACTTGGAATTAAATGCAATAAAACTATAGAAGATATAGATGAAGATATATCACTTGCGATAATTTTAGTCCCCAAAAATCTTGTCTTTGATAGTTTGAAATCCTGTGCCCGAAAACAAATTAAAAATGTTGTTATCATCACTGCTGGCTTTCGTGAAGTCGGAGATGAAGGTGCTGAACTGGAAAAACAAATCACAAACTTTGCAAAAGAAAATGGGATTAGATTGATCGGCCCAAATTGTATGGGACTTATTAATACCGATGAAGATATTCGACTGAATGCAACATTTGCAGCCGAAGTACCTCATTATTCACCAATTTCATTTCTTTCACAAAGCGGAGCTCTCGCCGCTGCTGTATTAAATACAATTTCATTGACTGGTTACTCATTTGGTCAATTTGCAAGCATTGGAAACAAAGCTGATGTAAATGAAAATGATCTGCTCGAATTTTGGTGGAAAGATGATAAAACAAAAGTAATCACAATGTATCTGGAATCGTTTGAAGATGGTCGAAAATTTTTTGATCTGGCAAATCAAATTACAAAAGAAAAACCTGTCATTGTTCTAAAAGCAGCAAGAACAAAATCCGGTTCATCGGCAGCATCTTCACATACTGGAGCACTTGCAACTCAAGATGACATTGTCGAAGCTGCTCTATTCCAGAGTGGTTGCATTCGAGTAAATACAATTGAAGAAATGTTTGAAACTGCAAATTCAATTTTGAGATTGAAAGAAATTACCGGGAAAAGAATTGCCGTTTTGACTAATGCTGGTGGTCCTGCAATTTTATGCGTTGATGAAATTGAAAAACAGGGTCTTGAAATTTCTGAATTAGATGAAGACACAAAATCGAGATTAAAAGAGTTTCTCCATCCTGAAGCAAGCATTAAAAATCCTGTTGATATGCTGCCAGGCGCTGATGCAAATACCTACCGAAAAGCTGCAAAAATTTTAAGCGAAGATGAAAATGTCGATGCAATAATTGTAATCTTTGTCGAACCTGTAATGATTGACTCATTTGAAGTAATTTATCAATTAGCCGAAGAGCAGCAGATAAATTCGAAACCAATTTTAATTGTAACTTTCCCGCTGCCGCATTTCTGGGAAAAGTGGAAACAGTATGGGATTCGAAACTCTATAATTTTAAAATCAGTTGAACTTGCACCAGTAATTCTTAAAAACCTTTTCAGTTATCATCTTCATAAAATAAAGCATAAAGAAGTGATAGTTTTGCCAGACAACAAAATCAGACAAAAAGTAAAAAAGATTCTAATTTCAGCTAAAGAAAACTCTTTTGGATCATTCTTTCTCACATCAAAAGAAAGTTTTAAAATTTTAAGTTCTATAAAATTGCCTGTTGCAAAAAGTAAGTTTTTCAAAACAAAAAAAGAGTTATTGGAAATTGCAGATATAATTCAATATCCCTGCGTTTTGAAAATCTCGAGCAGAAAGTTCACTCATAAATCAGACATTGGCGGAGTAATTCTTAACATTCCAAACAAGAATTCTTTGATCAAATCTTTTGCCGACTTACAATTAAAACTTACAAAAAGAAAATTAACTACATCAATTGATGAATTTGAAATACAAGAATTTTTTGACGGAGATTTTGAGATAATAATTGGCGGATACAGAGACAGTTCTTTCGGTCCAGTTGTTTTATTTGGTGCAGGTGGAAAAGTTGTTGAAATTATTCAAGATAAAAATCTAAGATTGGCACCACTTTCACAAGATGATGCATTCGAGATGATCAAAAGTTCAAAAATTTATTCTTTGCTCAAAGGTTACCGCGATTTCAAAGCAATCGATTTGAACCTTTTAGCTGAATTACTAATTAAGACCTCACAACTTATCTTTGAATTCAATGAAATAAAGGAAATTGATCTTAATCCAGTAATGATAAAAGGTCAAAAAATTAAAATTGTTGACTACCGAATAAAAATTGATTAAGAGAGCAATTAATTAAATTAATCTGACTTGTAAATTTCCTGTTCCATTTATAACTTAATTTAGAAAAGTGAAGGATGTGTATTAAATTTTGTAATCTTTTGGCAAAACCTCCTTCCTAAAACATTTAATAATAAGATTTATTTTTTATGTCTTTCTTAAAAATTTTGATCTTGATTACAACTATAGTTTATTCTCTTGCTGCACAGAATATTAAATCCACGATAGATTCAATTAATAACCTTTCCGCCACAGAATATCTTTCCAATCTTTATAAATCCAGAATAGTATTCGAAGAAAACCTTAAAAGAGCCCAATCAATTGGTTATAAAATTGGTGAAGCAAATTCCCTCAATACTCTTGCAATCATTTACTACTTAATGGGTAATTACGAAAAATCAACCGAATTGAATATCAAATCATTAAAAATATTTGAAGAGGAAAAAGCATATGATGAGCTTGCCAATGCTTTTGGCGAATTTGGATATCAGATGAAAAGACGAGAACTCGATAAAGCAAATCTTTATATGTTAAAAGGAATCCAAATTGCCGAAACGCACAAATCGAGCAAACCAGTTATAGCAAAACTCTACGACAATTTTGGTGTTCTGAAAGAGATGGAAGGGAAAATTGATAGTGCACTTTTACTCTACAACAAATCCTTGAAAATTAAATATGAATTACAGGATTCAATTGGAATTCCATTTAGTCTAAACAAAATTGCAAATGCAAAAGCCTTGCAGGGTAAATTTAGCGAAGCATATAAAATTTTGAAGCATTCTGATAAGTTTAGAGCAAAAGAACAAAGCGACTTTGGAAAAACTGACAATCTCGCTTATTATGGCGATTTCTTTGCGATGGAAGGAAAAATTGATTCTGCAATTAAATATTATCAATCTTCTCTCTATCTTTCTTTGAAAAATGGATATACATTTTTAATCGAATATTGTTATAGACAACTCTCCGACTTATATCAGAAGAAATCAGACTTCGAAAATGCTTTTATTAACTTCAAAAAATTTTCTGACTACAAAGACAGCATCACTAATGTAGCTACGAATCAGAAAATTGCTGAGCTTGAACTTGCATTCGAAACAATTGAAAAGGATAAATTAATCGTTCAACAACAACTCTTATTAAAGCAAAGAGCAATATTATTCATTTCTATTGGGACGACTTTGCTTTTTCTTATTCTTACAATGTTTGGACTCTACACATATCAGGTTCAAAAGAAAAAGGCAATTGCCAGAGAAATGGAATTAATCAAACAACTTTCAATTGAAGAAACCAATCGAAAGGTTTTTGAAGAGAGACTTAGAATTTCAAGGGAATTACATGACAATATTGGCTCGCAACTAACTTTTATCATTAGCTCGCTTGACAACTTGAAATATCTTATTAAAGAAAATGAAACACTCAAAAAAGTAACAAGTTTAGATGAATTTACAAGATTAACATTAAATGAATTGAGAAACACAATCTGGGCAATGAAACACGAAAACGGGAAACTATCCGATCTAATCTTAAAAATTCAAGATTATTTAAATCGAATTAATCCGAACCTTAAAAACACCAATTTCACAATCGTGAAAAAACTTCAAAAGGATTACAGGCTGAACTCAATACAACTCTTAAATCTTTTTAGAATCTTTCAGGAATGTTTACAAAACATAATTAAACACTCAAATGCAACAGAGGCTAAAATTATTTTTACTGATACTGAAAATGGATTTTCAATGCAGATCTGTGATAACGGTAAAGGAATTGAAAATTCAGATACACTGGAAAGTTCTGGATTGGATTTTTTGAAATTTAGAATAGAAGAATTAAAAGGAAATTTTTATATCAAAAAAAATGAAACAGAAAATGGACTTTGTGGGACTCGGATGGTTTTTGAAATTCAATCTGAAGCAATAAATAATTAGTCATTTGTCGTATTTACTTCTAGTCGTTAAAAATTATTTTGGGGTTAGGTAATGGTAAAACAAATGAAAATTAATCTTGCAATAACAGAAGACAATAAAATTATTACTCAATCACTTTTAGAGAAACTTAGTCTATTCTCAAAAGAACTCGAAATTAAATTCACTGCTAAAAATGGCGTTGATCTTTTGAATAAACTAAAATCGAATAAAAACATTGATATAATTTTAATGGACATCGAAATGCCAGAGATGGACGGAATTCAAGCAACTTTTGAAGTAAAAAAAATATATCCTCAGATTAAAATTCTTATTCTTACAGTTTTTGATGATGACGATAAAATTTTTAATGCAATTCAAAATGGCGCATCGGGTTACTTATTGAAAGAAGAATCTCCTAAAACAATTTTTAACTCAATTAAAATAGTAATGGATGGTGGTGCAACAATGTCATCATCCATTGCTGCAAAAATTTTGAACTTTATGAGAACTCCTAACACAAAATCTGAACCATTGGAGAATAAAGAAAATTCACCTGTTGATATGTTTGATCTTTCATCAAGAGAAATTGAAGTACTTGAAAAAGTAAAGGATGGTAAGGATTATAAAAAAATTGCGGATGAACTTTTTATATCACCATCAACAGTTAGAAAACATCTTGAAAATATATATTTGAAACTTCAGGTTCATAATAAAATGCAAGCTGTACAAAAAGCCATTGAACACAAAATAATAAAGTAAATTTTCGAACCTCTCCCTGACTCTTCCCACTAACAATTTCATTTCAGAAATTAAATGAACTTAAATCTGGCAATCCTTCAAACAATTCATTCAAAGAAAAATGATAATTGATAACAACGCCTCTGTGTTCTCCATTTACAATATCTCCTTCGCCAGATGCTCTGCGAAATCTTCGAGTATTGTTTTTATCTTTATTTCTAATCTCTCTTAAAATTTCAATTTCTTGAGAGAAAAACTTTTTATTCATCGGATCTATTCCATTAATACAGGGTCTTTTCATTAAACACCAGGTTATAAAAATTGGCTTTTGTTCTTTGTCTTTGATCTCAAAATATCTTTCCAGATCACTCAAGTTTAGTGCAACTGTTTCCGATGGAAAGAGCCCCGAATCTGGAAGTTGATTCCGAATGGACATAAAAGTTCTTTGCTGAACTTTGATTTCAATAAAGAGTATAGAATTTGTTGAGCTTCTTGTTCTTTTTATTTCAAGATCTGGAAATTCTTTGACTTGAGTTTTTTCAGCACACAAATTATGGTAAGTCAAATTAATAAAATTAATCACTTCATTTTCAATTACCTGTGAAAAATCCACATCACGAGTGAAGATATATTCATTTTTTGATTTGTTATCGCATCGAGTCTCGCAAACATTGCAGTCATATTTATTCAAACCAAGTTTGATATAAGGCATAATTCAAACTAATTTTTCGAAGTATGTTCCTTATCTAAATCATTACTGAATAGGCAATGACGCTTTTGGTCAGAAGAAAACATAAATTTCTTTGCGTATTCTTCTCGCAACTCATCAATGCTAATCAATTTCCCATCTCTTTTAACAAACCAGAATGTCCATCCATTATTTTTTTCTCGATTCAAAATTCTGGCGCTGATTTTATGAATTGAACCAATTTCATCTTTATAAACCAGAGATGAATCTGCCATCACCTGTGCCTTGTATTTTTCGTCTTTATTAAACAAATATTCACCAACATCGATAAAACCTTTTTCAATCAGATTCCCAAATGCAACTTTTGGTTTTTTTCTTTCTATTCTGTATTCAAGAAGTTTTTTATCTATTGGAATGATTTTTTGCAATCTTTCGTTAGCCACTTTGACATAAAAATCTTCTTTTTCAAAAGCGATGAATTTTCTTCTGAGTCTTTTTGCAACAGCAGCCGTTGTTCCGCTACCAGAAAATGGATCTAAAACTATATCATCAAGATTTGATGTTGAAAGAATAATTCTGTAAAGAAGTTCTTCTGGTTTTTGAGTGGAGTGAGCTTTCTGTCCATTAATTTTTATTCTTTCACTGCCCTGACATATTGGAATATACCAATCGCTTCTCATCTGCAAATCGTCATTCATTACCTTCATCGAATGATAATGAAAAGTGTATTTTGAATCTTTTGATTTAGTCGCCCAGATCAAAGTTTCATGAGCATTATTAAATCTTGTACCTTTAAAATTTGGCATCGGATTGTTTTTGATCCAGATGATATCATTTAAAATCCAGAAGCCTAAATTTTGCATAATTGTACCGACACGAAAAATATTGTGATAAGTCCCAATCACCCAGATGCTTCCAGTACTTTTTAATATTCTTTTACATTCAATTAACCATTGCTTTGTAAAATCATCGTAATGTTCAAATGTTTCGAATTTATCCCATTCATCATCAACAGGATCAACTTTAGATTGATCTGGCCTGTAGAGTTCATTATTAAGTTGAAGATTATAAGGTGGATCTGCAAAAATTAGATCAATTGATTCATCGGGAAGTTTTTTAAGCAGTTTTAGGCAATCGCCTTGATAAATCTTATTGAGTTCAAAATCACCAATCTTTTCCATATCGACTTTTAATTTAAAATTTTCTGAATGTGCTTTATGTAATATTAGAAAAATTTAATTAAAAAAATTTAGTTTAATCAAAAATACCTGACCGCTGTAAAAATGTCTTCCAAAATAAAATCTTCAAATAGAGTAAAATTTAGTTATCGTTGAATCTTACTAAATCTGCAAAAAGTCTTTGACCAAAATTTATTAGTCAACTTCATTGAAGTCATTTTTACTTTTAAAACCGTTTTTTCATCTATTATATTTGAATTGGAAAGATTAAAAATTGATTTCAATTTCTGAGAGTAGAAGAATAATAAAACAAAATTTTTCAACCTTTTGAAAAAATTGGATTGAAGGGTCAAAAATTGAATTGCAATTTTCAATGTAATCGAATATGGGGGAATTATGTTTAAGGATATAACTGCAATTATTCTTGCTGGTGGAAAAAGCAAACGAATGGGAAAAGAAAAAGCCCTCCTTCCAGTTGGAAATAAATCAATCATGCAGGTACTTGTTGAAAAGCTTAAAGAACTTTTTCCAAAAATTATTTTGAGTACCAATTCACCAGAAAACTTTGTGTTTCTTAATATCCCAATGGTCGAAGATTTTTATAAGAATATGGGACCATTAAGTGGAATACACGCTGGATTAATTGAAACTGAAACTGAAAAAAATTTCGTCATATCCTGTGATCTGCCTTTAATGAACACCGAAATGATTGAATATATCTGTAATTATAAATCAGATAAAAAAATTATCGTTTGTAAAGTTGGAGAATATATTGAGCCGACTTTTGGAATTTATTCAAAAAGCATTGTTGATGATATTGAAGTTATATTGAATTTAAACTTGCAACAAGGACTTTCACCAAGAGATATTTCAATTCAAAATGTGATTGAAAAACTCGGAGCCGAAATCATTGACCCATCATCCCTCTCATTTTATAATGAGGATTTATTCTACAATATGAATTCTTTTGAAGATTATATTTATGTAACCAAAAAATTGGGACTAAATGGCCTACCTAAGAAATAATTTTTCAGACTGATTGTGATAAATTAAGATTTTAAGAACTTAATTCTTTTTGAACTTTTCTTTTAATTTTTCTGAAACAAACTGAGGGACAAAATCACTAACATTTGCATTGAGACGGGCAAGTTCTCTTACAATACTTGAATTTAGATAAGTGTATTTTTCGTGAGGCATTAAAAAAACTGTTGTAATTCCATTAGAAATTTTTCTATTCATTAAAGCCATTTGAAATTCATATTCAAAATCGCTTACTGCTCGAAGTCCTCTGATGATTGCAATCGCACCTCTTCGTTTTGCGTATTCAACAAGCAAACCATCAAAAACATCAACTTCAACATTAGGGATGGACTTCACAGCTTCTTTTATCATTTCAACTCTTTCCTCCTTCGTGAAGAGGGGTTTCTTAGCAGCGTTTTCAAGCACTGCAACAATTACAACATCAAATAATTCTGATGCTCTTTGAATTACATCAAGATGACCAAAAGTAATGGGATCAAATGTTCCGGGATAAATTGCCAATTTTGTCATTTCACTTTTCTCCAAAAACTTTAAGGTAAATCACATCACCACCAACTTTTCTATAAGGCTCCATTTGAAATATTTCACTATCTTGTTTGATTGTCGACCTGCTTCTTTGAATTACAAGTACACCTTCATCCTTTACCAGATTGCGGAAAACAATGTTTCGATAAACTGTGTAAATTGTATCTGAATTGTAAGGGGGATCAGCGAAAATTAAATCAAACTTGATCGAGGTCTTTTTTGTGAAGTTTTCTGCCGTATCCTTTACAACTTTCACTTTGTCTTGAATTCCAAGTGCAAGTGCATTTTCAATTATTAGTTTATAAGTCTGAAAATCTTTTTCAACAAATGTACAAATTTTTGCTCCGCGACTGATTGCTTCAAATCCTACAGCGCCAGTACCTGCATAAAGGTCAAGAACTTCAATTTCATTAAAATCGATGTAATGTCTTAAAATATTAAACAAAGTTTCACGATAACGGTCAGTGGCGGGTCTTAAATCCGGAGATTTAATTGTTTTAAATTTTCGATTTTTCAATTCACCAGAAATAATTCTCATCTCTCATCTCCTGAGAGCTATTCCACAAGCTGCTGTAAATTCGTGGAAGTTTTCATAAACAGGTGAATTTAATACCTGCTTATTGATTATAAAATTTCTGAATGGATTTATCATTACAACTTCCACTGGAATGATAGAATTAAGCTCTTCAACTAATCTGTTTTTTAAGTTTTCTCCCCAGATATATATTTTCCCGATTTTGTTACTCATACTTTTTATAACCGGTACTAAATCTTTTTCAAAGTAATTTAATATCTCTTCATGAACATTGAAAGTCACTTTTCTATAGTTCATCAAAATACCAGATTGAATTATACTGAATTCAAAGAAATTAGATTTGAATGAAATTAAAAAGTTATTTGAATAAGAAAATTCAGGATAAATAGCCTTGCAAAGAGTTTCTGCGGAAAAATGGTCTACATCGGTTACTTTAAGCTTAATTCCCGAATCTTCAAAAAGATATTTGAAAAAATTTAAAATCACTTTCTGAATGCTTAAAAAAATAATCGAATCAAAACTTCTGTCAGGTCTCAGGATAATTGGATGATAGGCAATTGAATAATCTTCTGGCTTCTCATTATAATAATGATGAGAAAATTCCCAGACTAAATGGTCCTTTAATTCTTCAGGATGAAGATTTTTTTCAACCGGTAATTTTACGATATAAGATAAGCTTGAATCGATTGAAAGATTAACTCGTTTACCTTCGAGATACTCCCGTGGAAATTTTTGAAGTAGATTAAAAATTTTTAATCTGTTTTCTTGAGAAATGTAATTATGTAAATCTAATGGCTCAGGGAAGGTTAATTTTTCAATTGACTTGAGTTCAATTCGCTCATCAGGTTGGGTTTCGAGTATAACCCAGTAGAGGCTTTCACGACCAATGAAAAACCCTACTGAGTTAACTCGAACTCCATCCATGAAAAATTATTTTTCTCCCCAGCTTGTCGTATTAACTTTCAAAGGATTGGTCAGGTCACCAATTGAACCATAACCATCTGGACATTCAATATAATAAAGCTCGCCTTTTACAAGTGTTGTATCTATGCGTAAAAATCTACCAGATTTTGTAAATACTGAATCAGTTCTAAGTGTAGAATCAATTTGTAATACGTATTCTCTGTGAGATTTTGGTGACCATCTGAGAGAATCCAGAACGAATTGTCCGTGTTTGAGTGGTCTGAAAATCGAATCAGCTTTTGCTTGAATATTTGGATCTTTTCTGAAAAGATTAAACAACGAATCAAAACTATTAGTATACTTTCCAAATTTTTCCTTGTAAAGCAACTCAAGTTGCTTTAGGTTTAACATTCTCAGTCTTGACTCTTCTTTAAAATATTTTTCCTGTTCAATTACTCTTTGAGGTTCAAGAATAGCAACCTGAATTAATAGATAAGTTAAACCAATAATTATTAACATAAGGGTAATATGTATATATGCAGGTTCTGATTTTGTAGCAGCAGACATCTTTCCTCCGAAAACTATTTTGTTATTATGATATAATCTTTAATTTTTTCAAAAGTTTTTTGACCTATTCTTTCAACATTCATCAATTCTTCAATTTTCTTAAATCCGCCTTTTCTTTCTCGATATTCAATTATTTTCAAAGCAGTTTTTTCACCAATTCCGGGCAATTTTTGAAGTTCTTCAACTGTTGATTTGTTGAGATCAATACTCTTTTTCTTTAATGAATTATCTTTTTTTGGATTAAGAACTGTTTCAGATCTATCAACTTTTTCTTCGTTAAAAACTGCGACTAATATACTATCTATATTAGTATTTTCAAATTGATTTTTTGTTTTTTCAATTTGAAAGGTTGAATTAAAATTCTTAAGCATCACACCTGCAATTGTAAAGGAAATAAGGAAGAGAAGAACTGTTATCTCTTCCCTGGTGAAATAATTCTTCAAATTGAGTTTTTTTAGAAAAGACATTAATTCCAGATATCTTTAAAATGATCAAAAATGTTCTTTGATTTAGTTGTACGCTCTTTCGGTTTGAAATTCGGACTATTCATTAGTGATTGCATCAGTTCTTTTTCTTGCTGCGAAACTTTTTGAGGTATATAGATATTTACAACAAGTAATTGATCACCAAATTTTTTAGTATTTAGATTTGGGAGACCTTTGCCTTTCATCCTCAAAATCTTTCCTTGAGAAAGACCGGGTTCAAGTTTTAGTTTTGCTTTACCATTTAATGTCGGGACTTCCACTTCTCCGCCCAGCACAGCTTCTGGAATTGAAAGATTTAATTCATAAATAATATCGTCACCTTTTCTTTGAAAGATTTCGTGTGGCAATTCTTCAATTACCACAATCAAATCACCTGATGGACCACCTCTTCTACCTGCATTTCCTTCACCTCGCAAAGTCAAATAATTTCCTGTTGAAACTCCTGCGGGAATATCCACATTAACAGTCGCTTCTTCCTGCACACGCCCTTCGCCACCGCAAATTTTACACGGATTAGAAATTACTCTACCCTCACCACCGCAGTTATTACATGTTGTAATGTTCACAAACTGACCAAAAACCGATCTGCTCACCTGTCTAATTTCACCAGTACCATTGCAAACCGGACAGGTCTTGTAACCGCTTCCACTTTCTGCACCAGTACCGCCGCAGGAAGAGCATTTTTTATATCTTTTAATTTTGATTTTTTTAGAAACGCCTGTCGCAATCTCTTCAAGAGTTAATTTAATTTTTACCCTTAAATCGCTTCCTCTTTGAGTAGCTCCAGTTCTTCTTGACCTTGTTGAAGTTGAACCACCGAAGAAATCATCAAAAATGCTTCCGCCAAAACCAGTTCCACTAAAAATATCTCTAAACGCATTAAAAATATCATTAATATCGGTGTATTCTCTAAAGTCAGTTCCTTGCATACCAGCGTGACCAAACTGATCATAACGTCGTCTTTTTTCAGGATCACTTAAAACCTCGTAAGCTTCAGCAGCTTCTTTAAATTTTTCTTCAGCTTCTTTATCACCCGGATTTCTATCGGGATGATATTGCATTGCAAGGCGACGATAAGCCTTTTTTATTTCTTCTTGAGATGCATTTCGAGGGACACCAAGAACCTCATAATAATCTCTTTTTGTTGCCACCTATTATTTCACCTCCTCGTTGTTATTATTTTGATTATCATTTGAATTCGTTTGAAGATTTGTCTCACTTGCAACAATCACTTTCGAATGTCGAATTACTTTATCATTCAAAAGATAACCTTTCTCAACTTCTTCAATTATTGTTAATGGTTCTACACCATCTTTGGGGACTTGTAGCAAAGCTTCGTGATAATTAAAATCAAAAGGTTGATGCATCGCATCAATTTTTTTCAAACCATAATCAGATAAAATTTTCATCAATTTATTATAGATCATCTCTACACCTTGAAGAACTGAATTATTTTTCAATTCTTCTTTGCTGAAATTTAGAGCTCTCTCGAAATCATCAATAATTGGGAGTAAATCTTTGATCAATTTTTCATTTGAATATTTTACAAGTTGAAGTTGATCTTCGGCAACTCGTTTTTTGTAGTTTTCAAATTCAGCCATTTTACGAAGGAACTTATCTTTCCATTGATTTACTTCATCTTTCAGGGCATTAATTTCATTTTGTAATCTTTCCATTTCGTTTTCTTCTTCTTCTCCTTTCTGTTCAGTTTGTTGTTCTTCAGTAATTCCTGTTGATTGGGCTTCGATGTTTTCGTTTAAAGATTGTTGATTTTGAAATTCAGAAGTTTGTTCTTGAGAGTTTGTGGTTTCTTTTTTTTCTTTTGATGAGTTTGAATTCAAATCTTGATTTACTTTATTATTTAATCTGTCTTTTTCTTCCATAATTTCACCTCCTTATTCATTTTCTTTCTTACTTAAAATATTTGTAAGTAATTTTGACATATAACCAACAATTGCGATAATTTTTGGATAATCCATTCTTCTCGGACCAATCATTCCAATCACACCGTCAGTATCGCCAAACTTGTATTTCGTCGTAACTACACTAAATTCACTTAACTTTTCGTAGACATTTTCCTTGCCAATTGAAACAAGAATTTTATCATTCTCAAGTTTGCTTGTTCTCTCAAAAATATGAAGAATAACTTCACGATCTTCAATTAACTCAATGACTGCCTGAATGTGCTCGGTATCTGAAAATTCTGGGACCTGTAAAATATTTTTTACGCCCGAAATATGAAATTTCTCAATTTCTCTTTCTTCTGAAAAAATTTTATCAAGCGAGTCAATAAACAATCTTACAATTCCCGTTTTTTCATCTTTAAGATCAGCAACACGATCAACAAAAGTGTTCTTGATTTCCTCTAAACTTAATCCTGCTATCCTTTCATTCAACAAGTTCTGAATATAATCAACGCTATCCTTTTCAATCTCAATCGGGAATTCGAGGTCAATGGTTTTAATTAACCCGCCTCTCAGTGATAAAACTACAAGCAAAACTTTATGTGGAAGAATTACGAGTTGTATTCTTTCCAGAGTTGCTTTCATTATTTGAGGATAAGTCACAAGAGCTAATTGAGAAGAAATCTTTCCAAGAATTTGAGATGCAATTTTTAAAAGTTCTTCTTCATCTTCAATTTTTTCAGGATTAATTTCCCGATCGATTTTTCTTTTGATCTGAGGAGCAAGATGAGGTTCTTCCATCAATAAATCTACATAAATTCTGTAACCGAGATCTGTTGGTATTCGTCCAGCTGAAGTATGCGGATGATAAATTAATCCTCTTTCTTCAAGGTCAGCCATCACATTTCGAATAGAAGCTGGACTTAAACCGAGCTGGTATTTTTTACTAATAACCCTTGAGCCGACAGGATTGGCTGTCAACACAAAATTCTGAACTATACATTTCAAAATTTGTTTTTCCCTTTCAGTCAGTTCAATATTCACCATAACAGAACCTCATTTGCTAATATATTAAAACCTGAAATTTTTAGTTGAACCTTATTTTTTAAATTTTGGATTTGATTAAGACAGTCTGTAATTGATTAACTATTATCTCTTATAGATAAATTTTAGTTCTAAATAAATAATTAATTATCGTTTAAAATTTCGTTAAAGACCCGTTCAATGGACATAAAACTATTATTCTGAATAAAGGTTTCAATATTTCTTGAAAATTCTTCAATATTTGATGCAGAAAAATATTTTTTGATTCCTTCTGCCAGAGCCAATGGATTTTGCGGTTCAACAATGAAACCAGTCTTTCCATTTTCAACAAGTTCGGGTAATCCGCCAACATTAGTGACTACAACAGGTTTTTTAAAACCATAAGCGATGTTCAAAATTCCACTCTGAGTTGCAGAATTGTAAGGCAATACGACTAAATCTGCTGCCGAATAATACAAACCGACTTCTTCATTTGGAACGAATTCATCAATCACAAGAACATTTTTTCCAATATTTAATTTTTTAATCCTTTCAAAATATTTGTCTTTTGATTCGTAAAATTCACCTACAATAAGCAAAAAATAATTTTCATTCTCTTTCAACAGATAAGGCATTGCTTCAATTAAATTCATTAGACCTTTATACGCCCGAACGTAACCAAAGAAAAGAAGTACTCTTTTATTCTCATCGATACCCAATTTTTTTCTTGCCTCTAATTTTGAAAGTGATTGATTAAATCCATAACAATCGTATATCGGCAGAGTTGAACGAAATACTTTTTTATCGGGATAAAGTGCTTTGATCCCTTTTTCAACAACATCAGATAAAACTAAAAACTTATCGGCTGATGAGAGTGTATAACTAGTAAGAATTTTATCATAAAACATTGATTCGTGAGAAATTATATTTTCAGTAATAAATAAAATATTTCCTTCGAAACTTTTGCGAATAAGTTTTGCAATCGTTCCAATAGAAAATCCAAAAAAAGGTTGATACCAGATGAATGCAACCAGATCGGGACTTTTCATTTTGATGTAATTCGCAGTACGGATCCAGGTTAATGGATTAATTGAATCAATTAATCTTGTTGAAGGATGAATTTTGATCGGAACCTTGCTAACATCTTCCTGTCTTGTTCCTGGAAAAAGTAATTGGGGATAAAGTCGTGTGAAATTTATTATTTCAATATCAAATGACTTTGAAAGTGCTTCATAAAGGTGAGCAACAAACAAAGCATTTCCACCTCGATATGGATATGCTGGTCCAACTAAAATGATTTTCTTTTTCATAGTCTTAATTTTATTACAAGCATATGATTTAATTTTTGATATTTCAATCGATTATCAGTGAAAACCTTTATGACCTCATATTTATCATTAAGTAATTCTGGGAAATAATATTTGTTTTCTGGCTTATCGCTTAAAAAGTAATCAACAATATATTCTATTCTGTTTTTCTTTAAATACTCAACATACTTTTCACTTCCTACTTTATAAGCATTGATGAGTTCATCATTGTTAACCATTCCGTCCAGATTTACAAATCTCATTTGAGTAAAATAAGAAAGAATTCCAGTATTAGCTGAACCGAGTATTTTATTTTCTGGAATGTTTTCTTTTATCCACTTAGCTGTTTTATATGCCAAAGTTTGTTCATGTTGTGCTGTAAAGATTTTTATACCGCCAATAGTAAAGATCAAAATTACCAGAATAAGAACGATCTGATTTGCTAATACTTTTTTTGAAGAAAATCTATCTTCAATCCATTTACTTATCATCATCGAAAGAATAATTGCAAGGGTAATAATCTCTGGAAGGAAATAATAAAAACGATATTCCCAGAAATAAAGTGTATAAAATGAATAATGGAAAAATAAATAAACTAAAATAAAACCATAGCCTTTAAAATGACTAAAGGCTTTCTTCAAGTAACCAGATTTAAGAAACAAAACTATTATTATAATCAAAATGGCAATGACTATGTACACAGCAATTTGTTCTATCAAACCAAATCCTCTATTTGCAAAAAGGTCGAAGTTAAATGGAAAGAAAAATCTTCTTAACTCGTAAAGAAAAAAATCCAATGTAAAGTAATCACCTACCTGACTCAACACAGCTTTATGATTGTGAAAAACTTTTGCCCTGCCACTGATTGGAACAAAATGACCGAAACTCAAATAGTTATAAATCAAATAAGGAACAAACAAAATTGAAAAACCAAACCCTGCGAAGAAAACTCTTCTTATTCTCTCGGTAAATTTGATATTCTTCAGAAATAGTAAATAAACCGAAAAAGCAAGAATGTAAAACCCACCATCAAGCCTGGAGAAAGCAACAAAAGAAATAATTGACCCAAAGACAAATAAATGTAGATATTTTCTTTCGCCATTCTCATATCTCAAAAATCTTTCAAAGTAAAAAAGCGAAATAATTAGAAACAACCAGTAAAAGTTTGTCTCAAGACTTTTAAAATTAATCGCAATGATGACTGGATTTAAGAAAAGAAACACAATTAATAATAAAGCTGCAAATTCATTCTGGTAAATTTTTTTGATAAAATGATAAGTCAAATAAGCCGCAATTGTAGAAACAATTGAAAGCAAAATTTGACTGATGATGACTGGAATTAACAATTCAGAATTAAAACCGGAATAAATAATTACAAGAAACCAGAGCACAAGAGGTTGATAACCATTTGTCCTGTTTATCTGATCAAAAGTCGAACCATATCCACTGGCAATATTCTGAGCAATTCTGAAATAATAATAACTATCATCAGAGGAAATTCCATGTATGATGGAATACTCAATTGAAAATGAGATAATTATCCTTAAAAGTAAACCAATTAATAAAATTGAAAAGATTAATTTCCTGTTCATTTTAATGTTTTATATAATTAAAGTTCTCATTTGCAAAATTAATTGTAAGTCGTGAGGTGAAAAAATTAAAAAACTCCGAATTGAGAAATTCTACTAAAATTTAATTGCCTGTTTTTCTTTCAAATTACATTAAGAGTTAGGCTTAATGATTAAAATTATCCCGCATTATTTGAAGAATTATTAATATCAAACTTGGTGAATATTTTATTTCAAAAGAATCATTTTTCTCGATTGACTGAATTTCGATGTCCTCAAAGTGTAAATGTATACTCCAGAATTTAAGTCTTCCCCGCTAAACCTGAAATTATAAACGCCGGATGATCTTACATCTGAAATCAAAGACTTCACTTCTCTTCCAAGAACATCATAAACTTTCAAATTCACAAAATCAGTTTGTGGAATTGAAAAGCGAATATAGGTATCGGTGTTAAATGGATTTGGATAGTTCTGCTTCAACTCGAAATCAGAAATAATACTTTCATCTTTGCTTGATGTTGTCAATAAATCAAATTGAATAAATTCATTTGCTTCGATATCACCATTTCCATTCCCGTCAGGACATTGAGCCTGCAATGTTCCACCATCCTGATTTTGATAATGCCCAATTGCTAAATAGATTTTAGTCGGATTATAACCGAGCTCAGAATTTAATTCTATTGTTCCTTCAAGAAACTGTCCGGAGAAATTTTGAACTGCTCCATTTGCATCAAACCAACCTGACCAATTGTTTGAACTTTCATTTCCAAGAAATGCAGTCCATTGAACAACTCTACCAACTTTAGCCCACGGTGCATTGATTAAATTTCGCAATGAATCGGTTACAAAGATGAAAACATCTTTATTCAGACTTTGAGCGGATTTGGTTGCTATATAAAGCTGTGAGCCATTCCATCCAGCATATAAATCTATATTTTGATTTGAGGCAATCTTTGTGGCAGCTGAATCCACATTTCCATCCATTATAAATTGATGCCCCGGGGTTCCGCTATCGAAGTGAATATGATAATCTTGTCCATTATTATTATCCCATGTATTATCGTTGAAATGAATTACGAAGGCAATTCGATTTACAAGTTGTTCTGATTTATTGAACGGACCAATTTTAATCGTTAATGTTCCATTTGTATCAGGACCAATCATTGGAGATTCTACAGCTGGTCCTGTCCCATTAAATAAAGTTGAACCTGCAGGCCAATAAACTTGATGTGGGGTTTGCCATTGATTTCCAGAATTATTAACGCCCCAGTGTAGTTTTGCACCAATCGATGAATTCAAAACTTTAATTGTGATTGTATCATTTCTTGTCGGATTTACTGGCTCCCAGCTAACACGACTTTGTGTTCCACCTGAAGAACTACCAACCCAGACTTCTTTAATATCAGATCTTGCAACATTATCTAAACTGTCAATTGCTTCGATATAATAATCGATTAGTTTGTTTGAATAGCCTGTTATCTCAGCAAAATATTCTTTTGCTTTGAAAAGTGGTTGTGGATTTGTAAACGATGGTTGAGAAATTCCTGTCATTTCGATCTCTATCCAATCAGTGACTTCACTTCCACCGGCATAAGTTTCGTTATCAATTGAATTTTGCGAGTTCACTCCATCCAGATCAATTCTATATTTTAATTTGACCGATTTTATTCCGCTTCGATCAAATACATAAATCCAGATTTTGAAATTATTGGGTTGTCGAATTCCGAATTCTGTTCCACCTGGATTGTATGGTTCTCGTTGAGGAGAAAAAATTGTTGGTGGGGTATTGTCAATTTCACTAATTCCTTGAATTAAATTTATTGCTTGATTTACTGCTCTGGTTGGATGTGAATCCCAGATGCCATTTAATGAACCATCCCAATACCAGTAATCACTTGATTGAGCAACCAGTAAATAATTTAAAGCTTGTTGAATGTTTGGATGAGAGGGATTACTTGCAATTGCAGTTTCAATAATATTTTTTGCAGCAGTTAAAACTGCCCAGCTGTTTCGGTCGGGACTATAACCATTTGCATCAGGTTCACCAAGCCATTTCTTAAATTCTGGATCGCCATTATCCGCACCACTCCAGCTCCCATCTTCAATGTGAATTACATCATTTGAATCTGGTGGAAACATTTCTAAATAATCTTCGATTGTTGTACAAATAAATCTATTCGGGTTTGCCTGAAGCCAGTTGACAAAATTCTGAAAATTGTTATTGTAATAAGACTCACTTCCTCCGCCATAATTATCACCATCATGATGAAGGACAACAAGAATTGGATGTTGAGGATCTGTATTATATGGTTCGAGTTGAGATAAAACAGCCTCATAATTCAAAGCACCAAAACCACCACGACCATCTTCATTGCCGAGATATCTATCTGCTGGAACTGCAATAATTCTTTTTTTCTCCCCGGTTGATGGATTAACATACTCAACAAAATGTGGTTGTCTTCCCCATCTTGCAGAATTTCTCGTTGGTGCCCAGAGCCCATTTAATTGAATCCAATCATTTGGATTTAGATTCCTTACATCAGATTTGTTAGGTTCGATAATGTTTCCAGCTGTACTGTATGGATAACCCTCACAGGCTCGATCAAAATGAATATTATCAACAAGAACCCATTCCAATCCTTCATCAACAAGAGCAGGAATTATTCGGATTGAAAAAGCATTTTCAGGTGGGAAGATTCCTTTCGAATAAGAACCTGAAAAATTTTGACTGAAGATTTGTTTATGTTTCTGAATTTGTCGTCGTATATCATTGTAATCAATCAAGGGCATTAAAGGATGAAAATAACCAAAGCCAACCATATCAATTCTTGGATTTCCAAGAGATGTTGTTTGGTTTTTAATATAGTTCCAGTGCGATTTCCAGTTTTGAAAATTTTGATTTCCAGATTGTTCAAGATTATTGAGATTTTCTAATAATGAACCGGAGAAACTTACCTGTGCACCGAAATGAGGAAGATTTGCATTAATTCCCTTCTGGATTGCACTCTTAGGCCAGGATGTATACGGTCCAGTTCGTTGATTATGAATATCAATCACAGAAAATGGAAAGCGATTATTTTGTTCAGTTTGGATTATGCTTTCGTAAGGCCAATAAATTGGTTGATGCATATGCCAGAGAAAAGCAATATAAATTGGTGGGTTATTATTTTCTTTTTGAAAATTTTGATTTTGAGCAAAAAGCAAGAAGGTATCAAACACAATAATAAATATGAAGTTAGGATTAAATCTCATCTTAATACCTTTTCTACTTGAAAGAAAATAAGCAATAACGAATAGCAATTCAATTTAATCTTATTCATCCTCATTAATTTTTTCAAAAATGTTTTAATTCATATTCACTAAGATTAATACCCAATTCATATTTTTAGACTAAGTTTAAATGATTATGTAATGTTCAATTTGCTTGTAAAAGATATCGTACAGTTCATAAAGTTTTAATAATCAACGACATAACCACAATTTGCATTTTGATAATTAACATTGCCATAAATAAAGATGTGCTTGGAGCTAAACTTCAACTTTTCTCTCTTTTTTCTCCTCAATCCTCCGTGCCTCTGCGTAACTCCGCGCCTCTGCGTTTAGTTATCTTTTCTTAATCGCAGAGACGCTGAGAGGAAAAATAATCACATTAGAATTTTTGTAAATAAATCATCAAAAATATGATGTAAAAAAAATAAATTTTTGCCTTAAA
>JBNAWO010000016.1:0-31566 GCA_049699815.1 Ignavibacteria bacterium
TATTGCAAATGCAAGAATTCAATTCAAGAATGGTTGCGTTGCAAATGTAACAGCAAGCAGGATCTCTCAGAAAAAAATGAGAAAGATGAGAATGTTTCAGAAAGATGCTTATATTACTATTGATTTTTTGCAGGGACTCTCTGAAATATATCGACTTGTAAAACCCAATGAAGAGACACTCGGAATCTCGTACGGCGAAATTGGAATCGGCGAAAAAAGAAAAAAAGTAATTTACGAGCAACCAGAAATTCCCGAAATCAATGCAATGAAATACGAGCAGGAACTCTTCATAAAAAGCATTTTAAACAATACACAACCAGTTGTGAGTGGCGAAGACGGAAAGAAAGCACTCGAAGTTGCCGAGTTCATAATTAATGTTATTGAAAAACAAAACAAATTAAAGTGAAAGTAATATGAAAAAAGCTGGATTTTCAATTCTGTATTTAATTTATTTTTTTACATCGTTAAACGCTCAAAATTTAAATTTAAGTTCATCTTTTAGCTTAGCTCTTAACTTCTATACTGGTTTTCCGCAAAAAGAATTTAAAGAAAACATAAATAGAAACGGATACGGAATCAATTTTGAAGGTTCCTGGAAACCTGTAACAAGTTTACCTTTTTCACTTGGTTTAAATTTTGGAGTACTCAATTATGGTTCTATAACAAGAAGAGAACCATTTAGCTACACAATTCCTGATGTCTTTGTAGATGTGACTACTCAAAATAATTTATTGAATTATCATATAGTTGCACAAATCGATAAACAGATCGGCATAATTAAACCTTATTTCCAGCTACTTATCGGTGGTGCTTATATCTATACTGAAACAAAAATAGAAAACAGAAAAGATCATCATGAAATTGCATCGTCAACAAATTTTGAAGATTACGCATTTAGTACAGGCTTTGGTGGTGGAGCTATGTTTAGAATATCAAAAAATGAAGCAATTGTTGGTAAGATGAAAACTTACAATGAATTGTTTTTAAACATAAAGTTTAGCTATCTCTTTGGTTCAAATGCAAAGTATCTTAAAGAAGGTTCGATAAAGTATACAGACAACGGAAAAATTACTTATGATGTACTTGAATCGAAAACAGATCTATTTGGCTTGCACTTAGGCGTTGTTTTTACTTTTTAACTTTTGAACAAGAACATTTTTCATTTAAATACTTTTAATTTGAATTCAAAACCATATCAAGATTATAAAATGAAAAAAGCATTTATATATCTCATACTAATTTCTATTTCTTTCCACGCTTGTTCAATATTCAAGCAGATTACAAATATTTCCAGATTAAAATTTCGTTTGAAATCTGTTAGTGATTTAACAATCAATGGAATTAACATCAGTAATAAATCTTCACTAAAAGATTTTAATGTTTTTGATTCGGCTCAACTTCTGAATTCTATTGCAAAGGGGAGTTTACCAGTAAAATTCAATCTTAATATTGAAGCAATGAATCCAAATGATGGCGGTGGTTACCCACGACAGGATCTCGATATTGTAGATTTCAAATGGAGATTGATTATCGATGATGTTGAAACATTAAGTGGTAATATTGCAAGCCCCATTTCGGTTCCGGGAACTGGAGAAACGACCATATTTCCGATCACGATTGAACTTGATCTTTATAAACTTTTCAAAGAACGAGGCTTTGAAAATATCATCAATCTGGCTTTAGCGATTGGCGGTAAAAACTCCAATCTTTCTCGAATTGTCCTGAAAGCTCAACCAACCATCCAGTCACCATTTGGAAAAATAAAATATCCCGGTGAAATTGAAATAATCGATAAAGAGTTCAGATAAGAATTTAATTCGTATTTGCTCATCTAAGCCAATTATTCTCAAGATAGTTTATTGAATTTTAATCTATTTGCCGTAAGATTTTATCAGCTCAATTAAGTCAGATGAAAAATTTTTATCTTTTGAATTACATACAATTGTTCTCTTGAATTCAAACCACCTCAAGCATTTTTCAGTTATTTTACAAAGGAAAAGTAATTCGGCATTTTCATTTTATTAATTTTGTAAGAATTTTAAGATAAGTGAGGTAAATAATGAAAAAATTCTTTTTGATATTTTTTGTCCTAACTAATTTTTGCTTCGCACAGGATTCATCGAAAGTCATTATAACATCAAAAGCGAATGTAGGAATTAATATCAGTCAGATATCATTCACTAATTGGGCACAAGGTGGTGAAAATTCTTTCTCCTGGACATTGCTTGGTAGTTACAGTATTGCAACTAAATCAGAAAACTGGACTACAAAAAACTCATTTAAGTTTGCCTTCGGAAGAACAAAGCTTGGTTCACAGGATTTTAGAACCAACGACAATGAATTTTTTATCGAAACCGTGATTTCAAAAAATGTTGGCTGGGCTGTTGATCCATTTTTTAGTAATTCAATTCGGAGTCCAATCACAACTGGCTATTCATACAAAACAAAAACACCAGAGCGAATCGCCGATTTTTTTGACCCCGGTTATGTAACTCAAAGCTTAGGTTTTACATACGATAAATTAAAAGGAATTAAAACTCGTCTTGGTATTGCACTTCAAGAAGTCTTTACAAATCGGCAAAGAAAGTATTCTGATAATCCTGATACAAAAGATAAACTCGAGGCATTCAAACTTGAAACTGGAATTGAAAGTGTAACTTCAAGTGAATTTAAGATTATGGAAAATGTAAACTACAAGGGTTCGCTTCGACTTTTTTCAAGATTTGAAAAAATGAAATATTGGGATGTTCGCTGGGATAATCTGGTAATCGCAAAGGTTAATGACTATGTAAATGTGAATTTCAATTTTCTTGTAGTTTATGAAAGAAAACAAACTTTGCGCACGCAAATTAAAGAAGCACTCCAACTCGGCTTGATTTATAATCTATTGTGAGATAAGAAATGGAAAAATCAAAAACTTATAACCAGATTAAAATCACAATTCAAATTATAAGCATCGTTCTAAATTTTGCTTTAATTCTTATTCTTATTTTTACACCACTTTCTAATTTGCTGGAAACAAAAATTTATCAAATCACATCAAATGATTACATCGCATTTTTACTTTTCATTATTTCAATTGGAATAATCAGTTCGATTTATGGAATTCCTCTCAGTTTTTACTCAAGTTACATTGTTGAACACAAGTTCAATCTTTCAAATCAAAAACTTTCTGATTGGATAATTGACAAAATAAAATCAAATATCGTCTCTGTGTTAATAACTTTTCCAATCCTTTTGCTTTTTTATTATCTGCTCAAGAATTATGAACTCTGGTGGTTGTTCATTGCTCTTGCGGTTTTTTTCTTTTCCATACTACTTGCCAGAATTGCACCAACTTTAATTTTTCCGATTTTCTATAAGTTCATTCCACTTGATAACGAAATATTAAAGAACAAACTGACAGTTCTTTGCCAAAAATTTGGGATTAACTTTCAGGGCATTTACACTTTTAACTTGAGCAAAACAACTAAAAAAGCAAACGCTGGTTTTACAGGAATTTTCAAATCAAAAAGAATAATTTTAAGCGACACACTAATTGAAAATTTTACAGACGATGAAATTTTAACTGTATTCGCTCACGAACTCGGTCATTATAAAAAGAAGCATATCATAAAAAATATTTTAATTGGTTTCATACTAACCGTAACAACTTTTTATTTTGCAAATCAACTTTACCTTCATCTACTTTCGTGGATGAACTTTAAATCAAATTACCAGTTATCTGCATTACCTTTGCTCTTTTTAATTATTAGCATCTTCTCACTAATCCTGATGCCGATTACAAATTCCATATCTCGAAAATTTGAATACGAAGCAGACGAATTTGCTGTTAGAACAACGGGTGATAAAGATTCATTTATTTCATCTTTGCAAAAACTCTCAAAAATTAATTTAGCAGACGAAAATCCAAATTCAATCATCGAATTTATCTTCTACAGTCATCCTTCAATCAAAAAAAGAATCGAAAGAGTAAATCGAATTTTATAAGAAACTTCATCTTTTGCTTTTCGTCTAAGAGCAAGTATTTGTTAAATTGCAATAAACAATAACAAAAAAACGGAGTCATTCAGGATGAGGAATATTTTAACTTTAATTATTCTGGTAATAGCTATGTTTACAAATTCGTATTCGCAACAACCACCGATCATAGATCGAGAATTATTTTTTGGAGATCCTGAAATCTCCGGTGCTCAACTTTCACCTGATGGAAAATATCTCACATTCCTTAAACAATACAATAAAATCAGAAACATCTGGATCAAAAAAGTTGATGAACCATTTGAAAATGCTCGACCGATTACTGCCGATACTAAAAGAGCTGTAACAAGTTATTTCTGGTCGGAAGATTCAAAATTCATTTTGTATGTTCAGGACAAGGATGGCGATGAAAATTACCGTATTTACGCAGTAAATCCATTTGAAGCTGGCGATCCAGTTCCACCAGCAAAAAATCTAACTCCTCTCGAAAATGTTCGAGCTATGATAATTGATGTTCCTAAGAAAACTCCGAATGAAATAGTCGTCGCAATAAATGATCGAGATCCATCACTTCATGATGTTTATCGATTAAACATTTTAACTGGCAAAAGAAAACTTCTTTATGAAAATAAAGAAAATATTGCCGGCTGGGAAACCGATCTCGATGGAAATTTGCGGCTCGCAATTCGTCAAACAGAAGATGGGGGAACGGAAATTTTAAAACTCGAAAAAGGTAAACTCATAAAAATTTATGAAGTGAATTTCGAGGAAACAGCTTATCCAGTTAGATTTTCAAAGGATGGTAAATCATTTTATCTGGCAACAAACAAAGGTTCCCAAAGAGATAAAATACAGCTTGAACTTTTTGATCTAAAAACTGGCAAGACTAAATTAATTGATAAAGATCCACTTGATGAAGTTGATTTTGCAGGCGCCCTTTTCTCTGACATAACAAATGACCTTTTGATGACCTACTATGTAGGAGAAAAAGTTCGTTATTATCCGAAAGAAAAGAAATTCAAAAAAGATTTTGAGACATTATTAAGTCAAATTCCTTCAGGCAATATTGGGTTTATGTCAATCACAAATGATGAAAATTTGTGGCTCGTTTCTGTTTCAAGTGATATCGATCCGGGTTCAGTTTATCTTTTCGATAGAAGAACTGGTAAAGCTCAATTTGTATATAAGTCCCGACCAAATCTTCCAAGTGAATGGCTTTGTGAGATGAAACCAATAAAATATAAAGCCCGTGATGGAATGACAATTTATGGTTACTTAACTATCCCCAAAGGTCTTGAGCCAAAAAATTTACCTGTTGTTATGTTAATCCATGGTGGTCCCTGGGCAAGAGATATGTGGGGTTACAATCCAGTAGCTCAATTTCTTTCAAATAGAGGTTATGCTGTTTTTCAACCAAATTTTAGAGGCTCAACAGGTTACGGCAAAAAATATTTAAATGCTGGAAATAAGCAATGGGGTCGTGGCTCTATGCAGCACGACATTACCGACGCAGTCTATTTTTTAATTAAAGAAGGAATCGCTGATTCAAAACGCGTTGCAATCGCCGGTGGCTCTTATGGTGGTTATGCAACTCTTGCAGGCCTTGCCTTTACTCCCGATTTATATGCTTGCGGCTTTGATATTGTCGGTCCATCAAACATCATTACGCTTCTGAATTCAATTCCACCTTACTGGAAGCCAATTCAAAAAACTTTTGCAATTCGAGTTGGTGATAAAGATGATCCAGAAGAAAGAAAAATGTTAGAAGAACAATCGCCCCTGAATTTTGCAACAGAGATAAAAGCCCCACTTTATGTTGTGCAGGGTGCAAATGATCCGAGAGTTAAAAAAGCTGAATCTGATCAAATCGTAGTTGCTTTAAGAGATCTTGGAAGAGATGTTGAATATATGCTCGCACCTGATGAAGGTCACGGCTTTTTGAATGAATTAAATCGACTTGCAATGTATACAGCAATGGAAAAATTCTTTGCAAAACACCTGAAAGGAAGATTGCAGGAAGATGTTCGTGAAGAAATTCAAAAAAAGCTTGACGAATTAACAGTTGATATAACAAAAGTTGAAACTCCTAAAAAAGCTGAAGTTGATCAATCACAACTAAGTAAACTTGAATTCAATCCAGAAAAAATGTTCTTGGGTGAATTGATTTATCACTCCGATTTTGAAATGATGGGACAAAAATATCATCTTGAAATTAGTAGAAAAGTTGAAAAAGGAAATTACGAAGGCAAAGAAGTAATTCGGATAATTGAACAAACCGAAGGAATAATGAGTGCCTTTGATACACTTGATCTTGATGTAAAAACTCTTTTCCCAATTAGAAGATACCTTGTTCAGGGTCAGGGTTCAATTTCATTAAATTTTGAAAAAGATAAAGTTACGGGATTAATTAAGTTTGGTCCACAGGAAATGCCTATTAATACAAATGTTTCAGAACCAGTTCTTTCTGGCGGTGCTGGAACTGAACTTGCAATTTCTACTCTACCTTTGAAAGTTGGGTATAAAACAGAATTGAGTCAATTTGACTTTATGTCCGGGCAGGCTCAAAAATATTTATTGGAAGTGAAAGAGACAGAAAAAGTAAAAGCTGGAGAAAAAGAATTTGAAACTTACAAAGTTACTTTAACTTCTCAGGACGATAACGAAATCAAACAAACGCTCTGGTATGATGTTAAAGACCAAAAACTCGTTAAAAGTCAATTGAAGTTACCTGCTCAGGCTGGTGGCGGTTATTTAATTTATGAATTAACGGATTAAAACTTTTTCTAATTAATTGGCTAAAACGGTGACTGAATTTAGGTCACCGTTTTTTATTTTAAATCAAATTAAATTAAAAATAATACAAGGCATAATGATGAAATCAGTCTTTAATCCTGAAAATCAAAACAAAACAATTGATGGAAAAATAGTTGCAGCACTCGAAAGAATTTCAGAAGCATTTAGAGTTCTCTTATGGGAAAAAGCAAAAATCGTAAAACTAAGTCCAATACAAATTCAAATTTTAATTTTCATCAAACACCATAATCCTGAATTTTGTACCGTGAACTATCTCGCCGATGAATTTAATATGTCTGCCCCTACAATCAGCGATGCAGTTAAGGTTTTAATTCAAAAACAAATAATAAAAAAAATACCGGATTCAAAAGATAAGCGAAGAGCACATTTACATTTGACTAACAAAGGCGAGAAATTGGTCTCTGAAATTTCTTCATTTGTCAATCCGCTGCTTTACTCAATCTCAAACTTGAAATCCGAAGAAAAGGATTATTTACTTTCTTCACTATTTCAAATTATTAACGAACTGAATTCGAATGAAATTGTAATCACTCAACGAATGTGTTTCACCTGCGTCTATCTGCAGAAAGAAAATGATCAATTTTATTGCACTCTTCTGGAAATGAAATTGAAATTCAAAGATTTAAGAATTGATTGCCCTGAACATCAACCAATTAATTAATTAAAATCAAATCGTCGAGACTGGATCAATATCTACAATTAATCGAACACCAGAAATTTTCTTAACCTTAAGATGGAATTCATTCAATGCTTGCTTAAGAATATTGTGGAGGTAACTTCCATTTGGATCATAAGCTCTATTGCTTTTAATAATTATATGCCAGCGATACCTTCCGGAAAGTTTTGAAATGTATGCTGGTGCTGGACCGAGCACCACAATTATTTTCTTATCGTATTTCAAAAACTTATGAAATTCGGCAGCCGCACGCTTGACTTGATTCGGATTTGCGCTCTTAAATTCAATCAAAGCTAATTTATAAAATGGCGGATATTTCGCCTGTTCTCTCTCTACTATTTCTCTTTGGTAAAATCCGTAATAATCATTGTGCTGAACGAATTGAAGAGTATAACTTTCTGGTCTGTAAGTCTGAATGGCAACCTCTCCCCGAAGTTTACTTCTGCCTGCTCTGCCTGCAACCTGCGATAAAAGTTGAAAAGTTTTTTCCGCACTACGAAAATCTGGTATTAACATAGTTGATTCTGCCGATACAACACCAACAAAAGTTACATCAGGAAAATCCAACCCTTTTGCGACCATTTGCGTTCCAAGTAAAATATTGTATTTACCTTCAGCAAAATCATTTAAAATTCTGCTGAATGAATATTTCTTCTGTGTCGTATCCAAATCCATTCGAGTTATTCTTGCACCCGGAATAATTTGTTCAAGCTCATCTTCAACTCTTTGAGTCCCAATTCCTTTGTATTTGATTTCAATGCTTCCACACACTGGACAGGCAGATAATTCTTTCTTTGAATAATTACAATAGTGACAAACATATTCTTTCTTAACCAGATGATAAGTTAGAGTTACAGAACAATTTTTACACAATTCAGTGTAACCGCAATCGGGACAAATTACATAAGTTGCAAATCCACGCCTGTTTTGGAGGATGATTACTTTTTCATTTTTATCAAGAGTCGATTTGATTTTATCAATCATCGTTTGAGAGAAAGAACCAACCATTCGATTATCTTCTTTTTCTTTTCTTAAATCAATCAAATTAATCACTGGTGGTAATGCTTCATCAACTCTTTTTTTAAGCTCAATCAATTTGTATTTACCGCTCATTGCATTAAAATAAGTCTCAAGTGATGGAGTTGCCGAACCCAGAACGATAACAGCATTTTCAACTTTACCTCGCATTATGGCAGTATCTCGCCCATGATAATAAGGCGAACTATCAGATTGTTTGTAAGATGAATCGTGTTCTTCATCTACAACGATTAAACCAACATTTTTTATTGGAGCAAAAACAGCAGAACGAGGTCCAATTACAATTTTGTAATCTTGTTTTATTACAGAACGCCACTCATCAAATCTTTCGCCTGGTGATAATTTGCTGTGAAGAACTCCGACAAGATCACCAAATCTATTTTTTATCCTTCGAATAATTTGTGGTGTAAGAGCAATTTCAGGCACCAGATAAAGAGCTGTCTTGCCTTGTTTAATAATTTTATCAATCAATTCAAGATATATTTGTGTTTTTCCGCTTGCGGTTACTCCATGAATTAGAAAAATATCAAATTTACCCTCATCGATTGATTTTGAAATTAGTTCGATTGCTTTTATTTGATCATCTGTTAGTTTAAAATTTTTTATTTCTTCCTGATATAATTCAACATACTCACGTTTAACTTCAACTTCAGTAATTTTAATGAGCTTCTTTTTCACTAGCGCTTTGATTATTGCTGGATTTGCTTTCGTTTTTTCAATTAGCTCTGCCTGACGCATCTTCTTATCTTTCGCCGAAAAGAGAGTTACAAGAACATTTACTTGTTTAATTGATCTTTTTTCAAGTCTATCTACAAGTTCAGAAAATTCTTCAAAACTAAGATCACCGAGTTCAATTACTTTTTCTTTTTTAATTTTAACTGTTGGTTTTTTCTTTTCGACAAAAATTGAAGCTAATCCCTTTTTCTCAAGCTTCCCGAGATAATAATTTATATTTGAAGTAATCCCTTCCTTCTTGAGTTTTTTCTTCAGTTCTGATAATGTATGTTCTTCTTTCTCTGATAAGATTCTGAGTAATTTTAGATAATTAGTTCTATTGGGATCTGTGTTTTTAATTTCTTCGAAAATGTAATTCGGATCTACTACAATAATTTTCTTCGACTCAACATCTGTCCCTGCAGGAACAGCTGCATCCAGAACCTCACCAAGAGAAGAAAAATAGTAATCAGCAACCCATCGAGCGAAACTTAAAAACTTATCATCAAAGAAAGGAATTGAGTCGAGTATATCTTCTATCTCTTTTATCTCCTTCAGATTGATTTTTTCGAGTTCTTTTTGAAATTCATTTCTATCAATCACATTGATAATGAAACCAGTCAGAACTCTTTTACCAATTGGAGCAACTGCTCTCACTCCAACCTGCGCAAGATCAAGCAATTCATCTGGAACAGAATAGTAAAATGATCTCTCCGTTGGAATTGCGAAAACAATTTCGACTAACTTTTTTGGTGATTGATGCACTTTCATCGAATTTTAATAATCAAAAAATTTTTATTTCACAATTGCTTTATACACAGACGAATAATCCTGTTCGGCATATCCTGATTTAACAGCTTCTTCAAGAACAGAATTCAGAGCAGCTATAACTTTTGTATTAAGATTTAGTTGAGAAGCAAATTTTTCGATTAACTTTCCATCTTTAAGCATATGTTTTGCTGGAAAATTTGCTTGAGAAAAATCTTCACTTAATATCATTGGAAGTTTACTGTCGAATGTTGGAGCATAAAGTGCACTCTTTCTAAGAATTTCCATAAAAATTTCTGGATTAACATCAGCTTTTTTCACAATTCCAAAACTTAAAGAGAATGCTGGTATAAGAGAGGCAATTAAATTATTGAAAGCTAATTTTATAGCTGCTGCTTTGCCAATCTCACCAATGTAGTAAATATCTTTACTGAATGCTGAAAAAATTCCTTTGTGTTTTTCAAACTGTTCTTCTGTCGAACCAACAAGTACAATTAATTTTTCACTTAAAATTTGGGGGACACTTCCTAGTACTGGAGCTTCAAAATATTCGGCTCCATTCTCGACGAAAATTTTTTCAAATTCCTTGCTCTCTTCAGGCAAAATTGTTCCCATTTGAATGACAAGTTTATTTTTAACTTTCGATAAAACTTCGGAGTTAATCATAACAGCGTTAATTGCATTTCCATCGGCTAACATTAAAATTACTATGTCTGATTTTTCAACCGCTTCAACTGGTTTTTCAGCAACTTGAATCCCAATTGATCTTAATTTCTCAAGCTTCTCTTTAGTTCTGTTATAAACTGTGACTTCATTTTTATGTTCAAAGAGTTTTTGAGCGATTGCACCGCCCATCAATCCTGCACCAATAACTGAAATTTTCATGATTACTCTCCTTTCTTTTTTATGAATTTATCGTGAACGAGTTTATAATAGATAAATAATTCTTCTTCTGCTTCCGAAGAGTTTAATTTAAATTCTTTTGTGATTGAATCTCTTCTTGTTCGAGCAAAGTTTTGTCTTTTATCAATAAAGATTTCAAATTTTGGATGAGTAATGTATAAAACATCTATTAGCAAAGTGTCTTCTTTAATGTGACAGATAAAATTTGTAGTTGCATAACTTCCGAGCATTATTGAATTGGCAAGAAGATTCAATTTCTCTTCTTCAATTGTAAAATTTCCTTTCAAAGGATTTGGATCACCGGGCACACCCAGTTCGAAAAATTTCCCTTTAATGAATTTAAAGTAAGGTCCTTCGTTGCTGGTATATACTCCATCAACCTTTTTGCTTTCACATCCAGTGAATAATAAAGTAAATATTAAGCTGAATAAAAGCGCTATTCTCATAAAATTCCCATTCTTTTAAGATTAATTTACTTTGCAAATTTACAAATATGAGATGCGGATTTTAATTCGAATAAGTTTCTAACTGTAAGATTGAAATGAATCGGAAAGTAATTACATCCTTGCAAATACGAAACAGAACCGAACTAATTAAAAAAAATGAAATAAACTGGAAGCGTAACTATGAAGATATTGGGAAATATTATTGGAAATTAAAAACCGATTATAAAGATGGTGAAATAATTGAATTATAAAAGTTTTTCAAACTTCAAGCTTCAACAATTTCAAACTGTTAAATATCACAATCAAAGAAGTGCCCATATCTGCAAAGATTGCTCCCCACATTGTCGCAAATCCGAGAAATGCAAGAACAACAAAAATCAATTTTATTAAAATTGATAGTGCAATATTTTCTTTTATTGTTTTTACTGTTTTTCGGCTCAGTCTAAATAATTTTGGAAGTTTAGCAATATCATCACCAATCAAAGTGATATCAGAATTTTCGATAGTTGCGTCTACACCAATCTTACCCATCGCAATTCCAATTGAAGCCGATTTTAAAGCAGGTGCATCATTTAAACCATCACCAATCATTGCAATCATTGGATGAGCTTTTTTAAGATTTTGAATGATTTCCAATTTGTCTGAAGGCTTCAATTCGGCATAAAATTTTTCAATTCCAACTTCACTGGCGATTCGCTCCACAATATTTTTATTATCACCACTTAAAATAAAAAATTCCTTTACTCCTTCTTTACGCAAATCTTCTACTGTCTTTTTTATACTCTGACGTAATGTATCAACCAAACAGATAATTCCAATTGGTAAATTCTCTCTAAGAATAACAATGACAGTACAACCTGAATTTTCAAGTTGAGCAATAATTTTTTTATGTTCTTCATTCAAAGAGCTCTGAAAAAGTTTTGGTTGACCAATCTTGTAATTTTTTCCCTTGTAAAATCCAGAGATTGACCCTACCTCTACTCGAAAATCATCGATTTCTTCAAGCTCAAAATTTTTCTCTTTTGCGTAATTAACAATAGCATCAGCAATAGAGTGTTCAGATCTTATTTCAAGATTATAAGCAATTTGAATTAATTCATCTTCACTGATTTGATCAAGAGGAATTATCTTTTCAACCCTTAAGTTTCCTTCTGTTAAAGTTCCTGTTTTATCAAATGCAACAGCATCAATGCGATGCAGATTTTCAAGAAATACTCCACCTTTGAACAACGCGCCAAATTTTGTCGCTCTTGCAAGAGCAGAAAGAATTGCAACTGGCGTTGAAATTACAAGTGCACAAGGGCAGGAAATTACAAGTAAGATCAGACCTTTGTAAATAGAGGGAAAAAGACCCATTTGATCAAAAAAGTATGAATAAAGGAAAAATAAACCGGCGAGTAAAACCACAATCGGAGTATAATAACTGGCAAATACATCAACTACTTGTTGAAGATTAGATTTTGAGTTTGAAGTAGCTTCTTCAAGTAAAGACAAAATTTTTGAGAAGTGAGAGTCTCGATAAGTTGATGTGGTTTCGATTAAAAGAGTTCCTTTTTGATTAATAGTTCCGGCATAACAATAATCGCCTTTAACTTTCGCAATCAATTTTGATTCACCTGTTATAGGTGATTGATTTACAACTGATGAACCTTCAATTACAACACCATCAACTGGAATTTTTTCGCCTGGCTTAATTAAGACAAAATCGCCAATACTTACTTCTTTGGTTGGTATTTCTACAAAATTATTTTCTCTTTTCACAAGAGTGTATTCGGGAATTAGAGCAATCAATTTATTAATTGAACGCTTTGCTTTATCGATTGAAAAACTTTCAAGTCTGAGAGAAATTGCATAAAGCAACATTACGACAGCAGCTTCAGCATACTTTCCGATTATCAAAGCACCCAGTACAGCAATCGTCATTAAAACATTTATATCGATTATAAATTTTCGAAGCGAAAGAATAGCCTTCTGGATAATTTTATATCCACCACTTAAAACTGAAAAAGTGAAAAGAAAAATTGAAAAATGCGATGGAAGTTCAAGATATTCTGCAATCATTCCTGTAATAACGAACAAAGTCGAAATTACAAGAAATAAAAACTGATAAGTTTTCTTCTTCTGATGAACAGATTTTAAATGAAGCTTATTTTGAAAAATTTCTGCATTAAATCCAATAGATTTCAGTCTTTGAATTATTTTCCCTTCTGCGATTCTATGAATTACAATTAGACGCTGATTAACTAAATCAAATTTTATGTCTTCTATTCCATCCAGGTTTTTTAAAACTTCACGAATAACTTTTTCTTCATTCGCACAATCCATTCCTGCTACATAAAAAATTGAAGTTTGCTTGCTGCCCTCTTTATAAATTTGTAATCCGAGTTGTGATAGTTTCTTTTCAACATCTTTTATTGAAGTTTGGTAGGATTTAATCTTGACAGAAATTTTCGAGCTTTCTACATCAACATTCGTCGAAATTATTCCATCAAGTTTTGAGAGTTCTTTCTTAACTTCAGTTGCACAAACGGGACAATCGACTCCACCAATTTGAAAAGATTTTTCAATTTCATTTTTGTCGATTCTCATTCTTGTTTTTCATCTCCATCCTTCTTCTTAAACAAATGTTCAAAATCACTCTTACTTTTTTTCTTTACATATTTCGCATAAATCTCTTTCAATTTCTGAAAGGAAAGTCGATCTAAATCTTCATCATCTTTTGTTCGCTTTTCATACATTTCAAACTTATAAAGATCATCGCGAGACATTTTGTTCTTATAATATTTTAATTCTTCAATCATTCGTTTCTGTTCTGTAATTTGCATAATGATTTTGACCTTTTGTTAAACTAAAATTAAAAAAATGGAAGCTCAGAAACTATGATTAGATTCGACGAAACTAAAGAAAAAAGAACGGTTCGAATTTTCTCAATTGCTTCATTTTTGAATGATCTGGGTTCTGATATAATTTATCCAATCTGGCCCACATTTTTGACTGAATATCTCAAAGCAAATATGACAATCGTTGGTTTTATTGATGGACTTGGCGATGCAATTGTTTCAATATCTCAAGCACTGTCAGGATATCTTTCCGATAAGTTCCGAAAAAGAAAAATTTTCATCTGGCTTGGATATTTATTTGGTTCTATTTCAAGAATTGGTTATGCACTATCAAAAACTTATCATCCAGTTTTATCATTTAGAATTTTAGATCGCTCGGGAAAAATCCGAAGCGCACCAAGAGATGCACTGATTGCTGATGTATCAAGTGATCAGACAAGAGGAAAAAATTTCGGAATATTGCGAAGTATGGATAATCTCGGCGCCGTGGTTGGAATTCTTCTCTGCATAATTTTATTTCCAATCTTAGGTTACAAAAACCTTTTTCTTCTTGCAGCAATTCCATCTCTAATTGGAGTTAGTTTAATCATTTTCTTTCTTAAAGAAGAACCAATTCAAACTAAAGTCTTTAAGGGTTACTCTCTAAAACTTTTAGATAAAAATTTAAAAATATTGTTCTGGGTAAGTGCAGTCTTCTCTCTTGGAAATTTCAGTTACTCATTCCTTTTGGTTTTTGCAAGTAAAAATGGTTTTCCAATTTATTCTCTCCCGATTTTATATTTAATTTTCACATTATGTGCATCAATGTTTTCATTTTATTTCGGAAAACTTTCTGACAAAATTGGAAGAAAAAAAGTTTTGATCTTTGCTTTCATTTTGTGGATAATTTCTATTACTGTTTTAATTACTATGCCTCTGATTGCTGGATTTATTATAAGTTTTATTTTTTATGGATTACATAAAGCAGCTTTTGAACCTGTTCACAAAACTTTTATTTCAGAACTTTCACCGGTTGAATTTCGAGCAAGTATTCTTGGTGGATTTCAAATGATAATTGGATTATTTGCATTTCCTGCATCATTCCTGGCTGGAATTCTCTGGGATAGAATAAACATCTTTGCCCCGTTTTATCTTTCAATTGTATTAACTTTGATTTCGATTTTTATGCTTTTAAGAATAAAAGAAAAAAATTAGGAGTTCTATGAGAAGCATAACCACACTTGATCAAAAAATTTTCCCGTTTAAAGTTGAAGATGTATTTAAAGTCATTTCAAACTTTGAAACTTATAAAGAATGGTTCCCTGAGGGAACAAAAGTGATTTTACTTGAATCCACTCCTAAAGCAATTGGTTCAATTATTCAAGTAAAAACTGGAATTGTGAGCTTCAACATGGAATTAATGAAAATTAATCCCAATAAAGAAATTTTCGTTCGTTACTCTGGTGCTTATGAAGGTGAAGGCATATGGTATTTTTTCGAAACTACAACTGGTACAAAAGTGATGTATGAAATTGATCTAAAGATAAAAAATCCGCTCGTTGTTTTGATTAATTTCTTTGTTAATGTTTCAGCGCTCCATTCTAAAATAATGACCAAAATATTTGATCGCCTTGAAAAATATTTAAATAAAATTTACAATGTTAACTCCAATAGTCTCAATAATAATTCGAACGCACAACCAAAAATCTTTAATATCACGAGCAATTGATTCTGTTCTAAATCAATCGACTATGAGATGGGAACTCCTCATAATTGACGACGGTAGCGAGGATGGAACGGAAGCTTTCGTAAAAAAATATTTTCTAATCAACAAAAGAATAAGATATTTCAAACGAGCTTATAATGGCGAAGTACCTTCGATGAATTTTGGAATTAAGAATGCTGTAGGCAATTATATAACTTTTCTTAAACCTCAAGATGAATTTTCGCAAAATCATATTGAATTGAGATTAAATTACCTCGAGCAAAATCCTGAAGTTGATTTAATTACTGGAGGAATTAATCTGGAAAGACTAAAGTTCGAGAACCCTGAGTATTATAAGACAATCACATCAAAATATGATAAGGAATCAATTCTTGGCAATCTTGTGCTTTTTGGACGAAGAAAAGTTTTTGAATTATTAAGTGGTTTTAATGATGTTGAATATTATGAGACAGATTTTGTTGTTCGCGCTCTCGATTATTTCAATATCAAAAAAGTTGATTTCCAGACTTATATAATTCATTTAGACTAGACGATGGACAAACTTCCACCTTCAGAAAAATTCATAGACTTCTCGGATTACAGCAGACCTTTTGCTAAATCGCTTGTTAAACTTGTATTAAATTCAAAACTCACTCCAATTCACTTTACAACAATTTCACTTATTTGCGGAGTATCAGCATCGATATTAATCTATCTGGATAAATTTAATTTTTTAACTGCCCTTTTAATTTTACTTAAAAGTTTTTTTGACGCAGTTGATGGCGAACTTGCCAGGACTCGTAATCGACCATCGTATGTAGGAAGATTTTATGACTCGGTTTCTGATTTCTTTGTCAATGTTTTAATCTTTTTAAGTTTAACTTTACGGTTTGAAATATCAATGACTAAATTTTTTGCTCTGGTTATTCTTTTCCATCTCCAGGGAAGTGTTTACAATTACTATTATGTCCTTAAACGTCATAAAGCCGGAGGAGACAAAACTAGTAATATCGATGAAAGAAAAATCGAAAAAATTTATCCTTACGATAATCCATTCTGGTTCAAAGTCTTTCATTCACTTTATATCTGGATTTACAGCTGGCAGGACCGGTTTATCCATAAAATTGATTCAAACGCTGAGAAATTAACAAACATTCCCAATTCATTTATGACTATTGTTTCACTACTTGGTCTCGGAACACAATTACTCTTATTAGCAGTTTTCATTGCAATCAGTTACGAAAAGTTTGTAATAGATTTCTTCATTTACACTTATTCAGCCATTGCTTTGCTTGTAATAGTTGTTAGAAAAATCTTTTATCGTACAAATGAGGTTTTATAAAAACTAACTTTATCGACGATTTATTGATAATTGGTAATTTTCTTTCCATCAATCAAAAAGTATTTTTAAATAACAAGTTTTTCTTAATGAATGATGTACAATAAAAAATCTGGACAAAGAATAATATTTGGAACTGATGGCTGGCGAGGTTTAATTGATACCGAAGTCAACGATGAAACTATTTCCGTAGCCGCTCGAGCATTCGCCGATTATCTTTATTCAAAAAATTTGAATGACATTAAAGTTGCTGTTGCTTTCGATGGCAGAAAAAGTTCGAAAATTTTTGCAGATAAGTTCAGTCAAGTTTTATCCGCGAACAAAATTGAAGTTTATCTGAGCAATCAAATTACTCCAACGCCTATTTTATCTTTTTTCGTCAAAAAAAATTCGCTGAGTGCTGGAGTAATGATTACAGCCAGTCACAATCCACCGGAATATAATGGAGTGAAATTCAAAGCTTACTACGGTGGACCATTCCTCACTGAAGAAACAAAAGCCGTTGAAGAATATCTTTACTTGAGAAGTTATTCTTATGACGATGCTTACATTAAAATTGTCGATATGATTGAACCTTACTTTAGTCACATCTCAAGATTAATCGATTTTGATCGCATAAGAGATGCCCAAATATTTCCTTTAATTGATTCGATGAGTGGAGCTGGACAGGATTTAATTCAAAAAATTCTTGATGAAAATGGAATTAATGCCGAAACAATTTTTTCTACTCCCGACGAAAATTTTAATAACAGACTACCCGAACCAATTGAAAAAAACTTAATTCCACTTTCGGAAAAACTTAAATCTTCAAATCAATATTCAGTTGGACTTGCAACCGATGGAGATGCAGATCGCTGCGGCGTAATGCTCGAAAATGGTGTGTGGCTTAGCTCGCAAGAGACAATCCTTTATTTGATCGATTACATCGTCAATGAAAAAAAATTTGATGGTCACATTGTAAAAACTTCTTCAGTCACTGACAAAGTTTATAAATTCCAAACAGAGAAAAGAAAAGTTTACGATGTGCAGGTAGGCTTCAAATATATCTGCGAAAAAATGATAAGTGAGGATAATGCTATTGGTTGTGAAGAAAGCGGCGGATTTGGTTTTAAGTTTCACATCCCTGAAAGAGATGGGATTTTATCTTCTCTTTTTATTCTTGAAATGCTTGCTAATTCAGGCTTGAAAAAAATGTCTGATCTTGTTGAACGAAAAAGAAAAGAATTCGGTAAAATTTGTTACGATAGAGTTGATCTTGATTTCGAACGACCAGATAGATTAAAAAAACTTCCAGCAATTGCTAAAAACCCTCCTGATAAAATTGGAAAATTCTCTGTTGTAAAAATCGAAACTTTCAAAAGCAGTCGTGATGAAATAAATGGAATTAAGTTTTATCTCTCAGGTGAAAGTCACTGGCTTTTAATTCGTGCTTCAGAAACTGAGCCTTTAATTCGATTTTACGCTGAAGCAAGTTCCGATAAAGAAGTTAAAGAAATTTTAGACTCTGGAATTGAACTTATTGAAAAAACAAGAACTTAATTCAAGAATTCTATGAACATAAAAATTGTAGATAAATCTCAAGCAGCTCAATCTTTAATTTCACTCTCGGATGAATTTGTTGTAATCAAAAATCCTGATTTTATTTTTCCAGAATTTGAAATTGTACCTTTAGCCAGAAAAATTACTCAACCAGAGAAAATCATCGCTTTAGTAATGGATATGGATGGAACGACCACATCGACCGAAGAACTGTGCGTTGAGTCACTTGAATTTATGATAAGGAAAATGTCTGGCTTATTAACAAAAGAACAATGGAGCGGTTTTAATCAGAAAGATTTTCCTAATGTAATTGGCAACAGCACTACCAAACATGTTGAATATTTAATTAACACATACAGAAATTTTATCAACAAAGAAAATACAATTCACTCTTTTGTTGAATCAGTTCTATGGACTTTATCTACTGGTAAATCCGAACAAAGAAAAAATGAAGCAAAAGATCTACTTAAAAGTTTTGGAATTGAAAAATATTTTCAAAAGTATTTGATCAAAGAAAACAATCACATTTCCAGAGCAGAAATTCAGGAATTATCAAAATCTATCTCAAACATTTTAGTCTTTGATGAAACATCAACTCTTACCAAAATTGGAATCGAAATTTATTATCAACATTATCATAACTATTTGCTATCACTCTCAAAAGGTTTAAATAGTTCAAAAAAATTAATAGAACCTTTGCCGGGATTAGCAATCACTCTGTGTTTAGTTAAAGGATATCTGGTCGAAGAGGCTGAAAAACTAACTGATAGATTAATTGAAGAATTCAAACAAAAAAATCCCGAGAGTTATTTAGAAATCAATCCAGATGAAGCAAGAATAAATTTAAAGAAGCTGGGAAATTATTTTGAAAAATATCCTCTCAAAGTTGCAGTGGTAACTTCATCAATCTTTTATGAAGCTGATATTGTTCTAAAAGAAGTTTTCAATCAAATAATAAAAGATGTTGAGAGGTGGAATATTTCAGAGTTGAGAAAAGAGAAAATAATTAAAGCATTTTCATCTTATCAGAATTTTTATGATGCAGTTGTAACCGCAACCGATGCTTATGAATTTCGTCTCAAGCCGTATCGAGATCTTTACAGCATTGCTTTGCACCGACTCGGAATATCAAAAGAAGATTTTTCAAAAGTAATTGGATTTGAAGACAGCCAGAGTGGAACGATCGCAATCCGAGCTGCAGGGATTGGGTGTTGCATTGCTGTTCCATTCCCTCAAACAAAAGATCATAATTTAGAAGCTGCATCTTACATTCTATGGAATGGATTACCTGAATTTATCTTAAAACTAAATTGTCTAATTAGCTTAGAGTAAACTATGAAACTTTCAGAAAGAGTTTTTCATGTAATTTCAAATACGCATTGGGATCGCGAGTGGCGATTCCCATTTCAAATAAATCGTCAGATGCTTGTAAATATGATCGATAAAGTAATCGAAATTCTTGAGAATGAACCAAAGTACAAAGCTTTTCATCTTGATTCACAATCCATAGTAATTGAAGACTATCTTGAAATCAAACCACATAAAAAAGAAATCATTTCAAAACTTGTAAAAGGAAAAAAACTGTTTATCGGTCCCTGGTATGTTCTGCCAGATGAATTTCAAGTTGGTGGTGAAAATTTAATTCGCAATCTTTTGATAGGTCACAAAATTTGCAATGAGATTGGTCGTGTTAGTAAAGTTGGTTATTCACCTTTTTCGTGGGGTCAAATTTCTCAACTTCCTCAGATTTATAAAAATTTCGGGATCGACTTTGTGATGTTTTATCGTGGTGTAAACTCACTCGATGCACCAAAAGCAGAATTTATCTGGGAAGGTGCTGATGGAACAAAAGTTCTTGCATCGAGATTCTCAACGATGCCTAGATACAATTTCTATTTTTATCTTTACAGACCTATTTTATTTAATGAATTTCCTTCAACTGTGAAATTTGACTGGGGCAGAGAAAGTTTGCTCTTCCATTTTGCTGATCAAAATTTTTTCAAAGAAGATTATTTCAATCCAAAACTTGCACAAACTTATTTCCCTGTAAATATCAAAACTCAGGTTGAAAAAATTATTCGTGATCAAGCTGATGATTTTACAACTCCTCATATAATCTGGATGGAAGGTCACGATTCAAGTGGACCGCACATTGGAACTGTTAGAATAATTGAAGACATCAAAAAAGAATTTCCTGAATTAAATGTAATTCACAGCACTCTTGAAGATTATACCGATGCTGTCAAAAAATCAATCGATTACGAAAAATTAAAACTGCTTAAAGGTGAACGAAGAAGCACTCAATTTGACTTAAGAAGTGGAAATCTTTACGGTTACACAACTTCTGCAAGAATGGATTTGAAAATCAAAAACTTTGATTGTGAAAGATGGCTTCAATACTATGCTGAGCCATTTTATAACTTCGCATCACTTCTTGGTCTGGATACAAACGATAATTATCTCGAATTAGCCTGGAAATTATTAGTTCAAAACTCTGCACACGATTCAATTGGCGGTTGTAGTATAGATCAGGTTCACGAAGATATGATCGCTCGCTTCAAGCAGGTTAAAGAAATATCAACAGGATTAATCTCGAAGGCTTCTCAATTTATCGTTTCAAATGGAAAACTCATCGAAAAAGTAAGCGAAAAAGAGAATTATCTTATTTGTTTTAATTCCTCTACTTACGAAAGAACAGAAGTTGTCCCATTTGTAATCGATATTCCAGTTGAGAATGACAAAGGAAGCATAAAAATTTTCGATCTAACTGGAAATGAGATGGATTTACAAATTATTAAATGCGAGAATGTTCAACCTGTTCTCGAACAAATGATTGATCGACCAATGTATGTAGATGTGAAAAGATATTTTGGTTATGCAGAATTAAAATCAATACCGCCGGTTGGTTTAAAGTCATTTAAAATTATTCCTGATAAGAAAAAAACTCAGAACCAAAAGCTTGCAAGTTATATTCGTGGAAAGTTAATTCTTGAAAATGAACATCTAAAAATTTCCATAAATAAAAATGGAACATTTAATCTATTCGCTAAAAGCACACAATTTGAGTTTAAAAATTTAGGATATTTCTTTGACGAAGGTGAATCTGGACACGCCTGGGTCCATCGAAGCGAAAAACCGATTGTTACAACTCTTAAATCAAGTCCAAAAATTAAATTAATCGAGAATGGTCAACTTTTTGCAAAAGTTTTAATTCAACACAAATTCAAAATCCCAGAAAGGAGAATGAAAATCTTTTCTGGTAGAGAAATCAAAAACAAAAGTTTCACAATTCCAATTGATCTCGAATTAAGTTTAACAAAAAACTCTGAAAGAGTAGACTTGAAAATTAATCTTAAAAACGAAGGAGAAAATCATCGACTAAGAATTCTTTTTCCAACAGGAATTAACGCTCAATATCATTATGGTGAAGGACAATTTGATGTTGTTCAAAGAAAAGTTGAAAGAATCGACGCAAGCAACTGGATTGAGCCACCAATGTATGATTTTCCACTTCATAATTTTGTTGATATCAATGATGGTAAAAAAGGATTGGCAATTTTAGTTAATGGTTTGAAGGAATATGAAGTTTTTGATGATGACAAACGAACAATTGCATTGACTTTACTTCGTGCCTTTAGTTATGTGATTGTTCCATCCTCAGTAGAAGAATATCTGGATATGAAAGGTTCACAATGTTTGGGTGAGCATAATTTCAAGATTTCTATTTATCCGCACTTGAAAAATTGGGATGATGGCAAAGTATATCCTGAAGCAATGAAATTTAATCAACCGTTGCTTCTGGTAGAAACTAATAAATTAAGTGAAAAAGTTTTAGATGATGTTTCTTTCATTAAACTCAAACCAGAAAACTTAATATTCAGCTGTTTCAAAAAGTCTGAAGATAAGAACGCCTATGTATTGAGAGTTTATAATCCAACAAACGAAACTTTAAAAGGTGAAATTTCTTTCCTGTGGGAATTAAAATCGGTAGAACTAATTACACTGGAAGAAAAAACTATACAATCTTTTAATTTTGAAAGCAAAAAATTATTTATTGAAGTTGAACCAAAGAAAATAGTTTCTTTGAAAATTAACTTTGCCAATTAAAATGTTTGATTTTCTTTACAGGTGTTTGGAATTAATAATTTTACTTTTACTTATCTCAGTATTAAGTCTTATAGATCCATCAAGCAATTAATAATCTTTAAAAATTGCCTTTTAATTTTTTGTTGTAGCGAGTAAAATCAATTGAGGATTAAATATGTTCAAAAACAAATACGGTTATTTCACAAAAGATTTTCGAGAATTTGTAATCACAAATCCAAAAACTCCTCGTCCCTGGTTTAATTACATCTGGAATGAAGAATACGCTGGATTAATCTCCCACACTGGCGGAGGATTCAGTTTCTTAATCAGTCCAAGAGATAATCGATTAACCAGAATGCGTTATAATTGTCTTCCCTGGGATAGACCTGGTAGATATGTAATTGTTAAAGATAGGGATACAAAAAAATACTGGTCACTCAGTTGGGCACCAACCGTTGATAGAAAATACGACAAATACGAATGTCATCACGGTCAGGGTTACACAAAAATTATAACAGAAATAAATGGAATTAGAGGTGAAATAACTTATTTCGTTCCGCAAGATGTTAATTCCGAAATCTGGCGAGTTAAATTGACTAATCTGACAAAAAAAATTCGAAATCTCGAAATTTATTCTTTTGTTGAATTGCTAATGGGAAATGCTTTGAATGATCTAATCAATCAGCCAAACGATAAGCATTTCACTGAAATTTATTTTGATAAAAGACATTCTGCTCTTGTCGCAACTCGAAGATATTGGGTCTTAAATAGAAAAGTCTCTGTTGCTCAACCAAATCTTGATTGGAAATATAGATTAATTTTTACAACAACATTGCCAGTTTCTGGATTTGACAGCAGTTTAGATTCTTTTATTGGTCGCTGGCGTTCTGAAGCAAATCCAGAAGCAATTGAAAAAAGTAAGATGAACAATACCGAAATCACTGCCGGCGATCCAATTGCTGCGCTTCAATCTAAAATCAAATTAAAAGCTAACCAAGTAATTGATTTCGCTGTGATAATGGGAATTGCACCAAAGACAGAAGATCCATTTGATTATCTGAATTTAAGAAATTTAAAAAAGCTTGAAGTGCTCGATAAAAAATTTGAACAACTTAAAAATTATTGGGATGAATATCTTTCAGCGATAAAAGTAAAAACTCCAGAAGAAAAATTTAATTTGATGTTGAATGTATGGAATCCTTATCAGGCAGCTGTAACTTTTGAAATGGCGCGAAACGCTGGTTATTACCACGGTGGACTTTTGTTTGGAACCGGAATGCGTGATCAATTTCAGGATATCTTAGGGATGGTTATTACTCATCCAGAAAAAGTTAGAAAAAGAATTTTGCAAGCTTTAAAATATCAATTCAATGATGGCTCTACACTTCATAATTTTTTCAAACTTACTGATTGGGGTGAAAAAACAAATCACTCCGATACACCACTCTGGATTCCATTTGGAATTGTCGAATACTTGAATGAAACAGGTGACTTTTCAATTCTCGATGAGGTTGTTCCTTATTACGATAAAGGTGAAGCGACAGTTTATCAACATATGATCAATGCTGTTGATTACTGTATTTCTCAAACAACACCTCGCGGTTTACCAAAAATTATGAATGGTGATTGGAACGATACACTTGATAAAGTCGGTCCTGAAGGAAAAGGTGAAACAATCTGGGGTGCTTTTTTCTTAGCATATATTTTAAAAAAGACTTTTGAATTACTTGAATTTCGAAAAGATATAAGAACTCTTGAACGATGGAAAAAAATTTATGAAAATATTGGAAAAGTTGTAAATGAAATAGCCTGGGATGGTGAATGGTATATACGTGCTTTTAAAGATAATGGTGATCCAATCGGTACTAAAAAGGCAGAACAAGGGAAAATCTTTGTCAATTCACAAAGCTGGGCAATTATTTCTGGTCTCGCTTCAAAAGAGAGAGCCAACTTATGTATTAAATCAGTTAAAGAATATTTATTGCGTGAAAATGGAATTCAAATCGTTGCACCTGCATATCGTAAAGTTGAAGAAGATGTCGGTTTAATAAGTCGATGTGTACCAGGCAAAAAAGAAAATGGTGCAATATTTAATCACGCTTCAAGCTGGTTTGTCCTTGCTGCAATTCTCAATGATAATATTGATTTAGCTTATGATGTATATATGCGGATGAATCCTCTAAACAGTGCCAGAAAAATAGATAGATACGAAGTCGAACCCTATGTTTATGCTGAGTATGTTACAAGTCCTGAACATGAAACAGAAGGTCAAGCCAGTCATTCCTGGTTAACTGGAACTGCTGTTTGGATGTTAAGAATAGGGCTCGATCACATTCTCGGATTTAAAACTTCACTCAAAGGAATTACCATTGAGCCTCACATTCCATCGCACTGGAAAGAATTTATTGCAGAAAGAAAATTTAGAGGTAAAACAATTAAATTACATGTTGTAAATCCAGAAGGCAAAACAAAAGGTTTTCAAAAATTAATGATAGATAACGATATTGTTAAAGATAATTTCATTGATATAAACAAATATCCAAATCACACAATATCAGTTTGGATGATGATGTAAAAATTTTTTTGAGATAAATGAAACTTTTTGCTTTTTGATGTGCTTAATTTTCACTTAATTTATTCAGTTAATGAATAAATCAAAAAAAGTTTTATAAATTTTAACTCAAACAAAAATAAAAAACAGGATATGTTTTATGCATTTCGATAGATCAGCTGGAATTCTTTTACATCCAACATCACTTCCTTCAAGATTTGGAATTGGAGATCTTGGAAAAGACGCATATCGCTTCATTGACTTCTTAGCTGAAACAAAACAAAAACTCTGGCAGGTTCTTCCGCTCGGTCCAACGAGCTTTGGAGACTCACCCTATCAATGTCTTTCTGCTTTTGCTGGAAATCCACTTTTGATCAGTTTAGAAAAACTTGTTGATGATAAAATCTGTTCAGAAAAAATTTTACGGGATGTTCCTGATTTTCCATCTGATAAAGTTAATTACGGCGATGTAATTGAATATAAATTTGAAGTCTTAGAATTGGTCTACAAAGAATTCAAAGCTTCCAAAAATGAATCAATAAAAAAATCGTTTTCAGACTTTTGTACAAATGAGAAAACCTGGATAGATGACTTTGCTTTATTTGTTGCTCTAAAAGATTATCATGATGGAAAACCCTGGAATGAATGGGATAAAGAAATTGCACAAAGAAAAGAAAAAGCTCTTAATCATTTCAAAAATTTCTTAAAAGATGAAATTGAGTTTCACAAATTCATTCAATTTTTATTTTTTCAGCAATGGTCCGAATTGAAGTCATACACTAACTCAAAGGGAATAAAAATCATTGGTGATCTTCCTATCTTCGTTGCATTTGATTCAGCTGATGTATGGGTAAATCGTAATTTGTTTGAAGTTAGTGAAGATGGCAAACCCCTCTTTATTGCTGGTGTTCCACCAGATTATTTTTCACCAACCGGACAACGATGGGGAAATCCTCACTACAAATGGGAAGTAATGGAAAAAGATGATTACAAATGGTGGCGTGAAAGATTTTCTTCTTTATTGAAGATGACAGATATAATTCGCATTGATCATTTTCGTGGTTTTTATAATTACTGGAAAATCCCAGGTGACGCACCAACCGCAGAAAAAGGTGAATGGGTCCCAGGTCCTGGTGAAAAATTCTTTTCTACTCTCGAAAAATACTTTAGCAAACTTCCAATTATTGCAGAAGATCTTGGCATTTTAGTACCCGAAGTATATGAACTAAGAGATAAATTTGGTTTCCCTGGAATGAAAATTTTACAATTTGCTTTTGGTTCAGATGGCGAAAGAAAATTTCTGCCTCACAATTATATAAGAAATTGTGTCGTTTATACTGGCTCCCACGATAACGATACAACATTAGGTTGGTGGAACTCAATTCAAAATGATGGAACTGATACGAAAGAATTCTTTCTTAATTATTCAGGTTCAAATGGAATAGATATTTGCAAAGATATGATCAGACTTGCTTACTCATCTATAGCAGACCTTGTTATTATTCCACTTCAAGACTTTCTTCGACTTGGTTCAGAAGCAAGAATGAATTTTCCGGGTAAACCTGATGGAAATTGGTCCTGGCGTTTTAATTGGAATCAAATTACTGATAGTTTGATTGAAGAGATAAAAACCTTTATAAAAATTTTTGAGAGGTAAGTCTAAGAAATTGTTTTTATTCAAAAAATTCGGGAAGTGATAATTTCAATAAAATAAAAAGCGAAGCAACTTCAACTTTAATTATTGAAATCGCTTCGCTTCAAAAATAATTTTTAACTTTTTCTAATCCATTTTTCAAGAGCTGAAAGAAGTTGAGTCATTGCTGTAATCAATGGTTCGTGTTGGTCTCGCTCAATATTCTCCAATATCTCTTTATGAATCTGGATATAATCATCATTCATCTTTTTCACAAAATCAATCCCTTTTGGTGAAAGGTACAAACGCATATTTCTTCTATCGAGTGGATCAATTTCTCGAACAACAAATCCTTTTTGAACAAGTCCATCGATGATTCTTGTCAATCTGCTTGCACTTAATCTCAAGCGATTTGCAATTTCACGATTGTTAATAATCTCACCCTCTTGCATACTCTTCAAACATCTAAATTCTGCTTGGGTGAGATTGTGTGATTTGGCTAACCTCTCCTCTTTTTCGTGACAGCTTGCCAGAAGTCGAAAAGTTAAGTCAGCTAAATTTTTAGCTGTCACTTCAAGTTCGTCTTTATTCATTTTTTCCTCCCAGCATAAATTTTCTAAATATTTAATTCTTAGGAACTGGGTGTTTAATTTTTTCCCAGGCTTCTTCAAAATTTATTTCTTTATAAGTTGGACTTTCTGGATTATGACATTTCGCACAGAGTTCTTTATAATCTTCATAAACAATTAATCCATTTTTTATTGCTTCTTCACGGTTTTTCATAATCTTCATATCCTTGTAATCAGAGCCTGGTCCATGACAGGTTTCGCATTGAACACCATCTTCAATTTTAAACTTTTTACCAATCAGACTTGCATCAACATCATAACCGGAAGCATGACATTTCAAACAAGCTTCTGTTTTTGCGGCAGGAGTTTCAAAACCTTTTTCCTTTGCAATTCTATCTGCTTCTTCTGTCAATAACGTTTGATAAGCTTTTGCGTGAGCTGAATTTTTCCAGATATCTAATTGCTTACCTTGTTTATCTGTCTTATGACACATTCCACAAGCTTCTACACCAATGTAACCATGTTTTTTAGATTCATCTTGTAAATTGAAACCTGCTAAGAGTAAAAATAAGACAATCACTAATGTTGGTGATAAAATTTTTTTCATTTTTTGACCTCCGTAATTATCAAAAGTTAATTCTAAAAAAAGTTTTTCATTAATTATTTTTATTAATTCAACGAACTTTACACCTCAAATTTAATCATAAATTTCAAAATTTTTGCCCACTTAACTAAAATTACATTAAAAAAAGGAAAGAGTTGACACTGCAACTCTCTCCTTTTATAAAATTATTTATGGTCCAGTTACATAAGGATAATTCATAATATCTGTATTTGGATTAAACTTTGTCCCTGGCATCTGATCATAAATCATTGCATTAGTTCCATAAATCAATGATTTAGCATCATAACCAAGAACTCGTAAGAAAGAAACAACCTGTGCGCTTGTTTGACCTGTATAGCAATAAACTACTATTGGCTTATCGGTTGGTAATGTTTTCAAATATGTTGTTGATTTAAGATCGCTTCTTGGTGTGTACTGGACAGCACCTGGAATATGTCCCATATTATATTGGTCAACCGGCCAGTAGTTTATAATATAATATCCGCTTAAGTTTGTGAAGACACCACTGTGGCTAATTTTTGCTGGATCCCAGCCTGCGGCTAAAAGTTCTTTAACTCTTGCTTCAAGAATTTCAGGACCTGTTTTCTTTCCAGTATTGATTGAAGGAAGATTACCAGGTTGATTTTTTGGTGTTGGTTGTGTTGTGAATTGTGATGCTCTTGAATTTCCAATATTTGCAAGCCAATAATTTTCAGCAAATACTTGATGCCATGAGCTCATTCCATACTTCATTGAAAAGACATTGTTATATCCCATCAATCTCAATAAGCCCGTTACATAACCAGCAGATTGTCCAGCATAACAAACAATCACTATCTTCTCGTAATTGGCTGTATTAATAGTTTTGATGTGATCAAGTACTTTGGGAATATCAACTCTATGAGCACCTGCAATATGTCCTTTGTTTACAAATGTTGCGGAATCCCTCACATCAATTATGTAAATTTTTGAAGGATTATTCTGAACATATGTATAAACATCACTCGCTGAAATAATTGCTGGACAATTCGTTGAGTTTATATAACCGCCATCCTGTCCTTCAAGATACTCAAGAAGTACTTGAGCCTCATTAATTGGTGGTTCTGGCTCAGTTGTTTCTTTTTTACAACCATTAGTTAAAACAACAAGAGTTACAATTAACAAAAGGGCTAAGAGTTTTTGTAAGTTTTTCATAGTATTGACTCCCTATTTTTTGTTTGACATTTATTTAACCTCAATTGTTTACCCCCCAGCTTGCTGGAAGTTTTCCATCTACAGTTACTGAACGACTTGCTTCCTTTTCCCAATCGAGCAAATCCGAGTTAAACAGATAAAGCTCTTTATTCCTGAATGTATTTCCCTCTTTAATAATGTGACAATTATCATAACAAGGTTTACCAGCTTCAACCTGAGTTCGGCTTGTCCATTTTTGTATGTTATGTGGAGTCGCATATTTATATGTTGGTTTAACTGCAAAGTTTGGCAAATTTGAAACGCCATATAAGCTCCAGCTATCTGGAGCCATTAAAGAACGTCTCAAAGTTGCATATTTATATGGTTTCGTTTCTGGGATAGGATTAATTCCAATCTTAAATGATTGATAAGATGGAATTCTTGCACCATCTCCACCAACGTGACAGCTTCCACAATTATTATAATTCTGAGAATGACATACATTACAATTGAAAGTATTTATATGAACCTGATGATATTGATTGCTTGTTGCAATATTTTGATGACATTTTTCACATTTGGGTAATGATGGAACTTTATATCTTTGATCATAAATTTTTCCATCACCATGAAGTTCATCAGTGGTATGGCAATTCATACATTTAAAACCTTTTGTTTGATGTACATCGGGCTTACTTCCTGGAGCCAAACCAAAGTATGCGTGAGCAACTCTACTGGAATGACAGGCTGTACATTGATTTAACATATCTGGTTTTGAAAAATTATGCCCATTCAACAAACCACCACCACCAGCTTTTGGACGGTTTATATGACAGTCACCGCAGCCACCATGACATTTTGCACAATTTACTTTGTAGCCTTCTTTTAATTGAGCTGGTAACTCATTAAACTTATTTGGTAAATCGTTCACATTTGAATAAACATATCCATATCTAAGAACAACCATACTTTTCTGTCCCCAACCTTGGTGTATATTATTATGAGCTTTTAAAACAATCCCTGGATGGCAGGAAGCACATTTCTCCATTGCTTTTTCTGATGGATGCTTTATAAAATCACCAGAATGTGCGAGCTTTTTATCGCCAGTATTATCTACACCATTATGACAACTTGTGCAGGGAATTTTTCCATGAGTTGATGCTTTAAATGCTCTGTATCCTTCACCACCCATAAAAACTCTATCGTAAGGTTCAATGTGAGGTATTTCACCACCACAACCACCGCCAGCAGAAACAGTATCCGGAGAATAAACTTTTTTCAAATATTCATAATTGGTATGACAACCTTCGCAGGAATTAACTGATAATTCCTGTTGAATACTTGTGGGTGTTTTGGGTTCTTCACCACAGCCAAAAATTAATACGCTAAAAAAGATAATGATTAACAAATAAAGTAACTTGTGTTTCATATTGATTTCCTCCAGTGGATTTTTTAGGTAGGGTATGAACTTAAAAATTTGATTTCCTCTCACAACATCCTCCAAAAAATTTAAGTAGTGAGAGGATTGTATAATATCCAATCCTCTCAGAAATAAGAGATTATCGCTCTATTTCAATATTGAACACATTAATTTTACCATTAATGTGCTTTTCCTTATCGATAATCTTTCCCTGATAATCAACCACACCAGGATGACAATTTGCACAAGGATTATTATGCAAATCCGTTAACGATGAATTTATATGACCGATAGGTGATGGATCATATTCTGATTTACCGTGACAGCTGTTGCACTTCAAAAATGTTCCGTCAACTATGTTCCAGATTGGATTTGGATTGTTTCCAACCATTGCATCTTGTGTATAAGCGAATGGATAAGAACTCTCTGATTTTGAAAAGCTGAAATTACCGTGACAATAAGTATTTGAACAAGAAATTAGATTGTAATTATAAACTGGTTGATTAGAAGAACTAGTTCCTTTGACAGCAAGTCCGGTAAAAATAATTTCCGCCGAGGGACTTCCATCAATATGCCCCACATCAGAAAAACCTCTCGGGATTGTATGACACACAGAACATTCTACCACATTTCCAATAGAATTTCCTCCCAAATGTCTAATGTGTGCACCAACACCACGAGAAGTTTCTGAAACTCCTCCGCTCAAGTCTCTCGGCGGTGCAATTTGTAATGGATTTGCGAAATCACCATGACAGGTATTGCAGGCTTCTGGTCCACCAGGTTGTTTA
>JBNAWO010000017.1:0-29971 GCA_049699815.1 Ignavibacteria bacterium
TGCGACAAATGATTTTGATTTTCAAGGAGCAGGAAGAACTGATGCTGGAGTTCATGCATTAAACCAGGTAGCTCATCTCGGAATAAAAACAAATCTTACAGAAGATAAAATCAAATTCGCACTGAATGATAATTTGCCAGCTGATATAAATATTCTTTCCGTTGAAAAAGTAAGTACATCTTTTCATGCCAGGAAAGATGCAAAATATCGTTCTTATATTTATTTAATAAGTCAAAGGCGAACGGCTTTCGCCAAGAAATTTGTCTGGTGGATAAAAGATGAATTGAATTTTGAAAAAATGAATCTTGCCTCCAAGCATTTTATCGGTTTAAGAAATTTTCAATCTTTTGCTGATTTCGATGATGAAGAAAAATCAACACTTGTGAAAATTGAAGATGTTCAAATGAAAAAGGAAAGTTCGCTAATATTAATAAGAGTGGTTGGTTCACACTTTTTATGGAAAATGGTTAGAAGGATAATTGGCGTGCTTGTAGAGATTGGTAGAGAAAATCTAAATAAAGAGAATTTAATTGAGATGCTTGAAAGTAAATCAGATTTACCAACTAAATTTACAGCACCACCTTCAGGCTTATATCTTGAAAATGTTTTTTATACTGATAGATACAAATTACCTGAATTAAAATCGTGGATAAAACTATAGAATAAAAAAGCCGCCTCACATAGAAAAATAATCGCAAGGCGGCATTGTGAAGGGTGCGTATGAGCACTTCGGACTAATCTTAGTTAATTATAAACCAAATTTATAACGGACATTTAAGTTAACTGAGGACCAACCAGAAGCATAACTTGAGAATTTTGCTACAAAATCTAAATCTCCCATCTCATATCCAGCACCAGCATGAAAACCAAATTCAGTTGAACTTGAAGTAATAGTTTGAGCAGGTCTAATTAATGTTCCACCTATTCTTATTTCTGGTATTTTAGCACTCTGAGAGATCATATGTAAACCAGTTTGTGCTTGAGCATAAAGCCCTCCACCAAATGGATATTTAGCACCAGCGATAATTGGAATAATTCCAGCGCTAAAACCATTTCCGCTTTTTTCAAGAAAATTTAAATAGCCACTTTCGGCAGTTAGAACAACAGGATTCATTTGATATTCAAATTGAACTGTTCCGCCCAATCCGAGCGAAGAGGCATTACTTAAATTTCCCATAGGCAATACAACGCTACCACCGGCACCGACAGACATTTGCTGGCTATAAACAATACCGGTTAAGAAAAGAAAAAGAACGATGGTTAGTAACTTTTTCATTTTAAGATCTCCTAAATTTGTTTGTTAATAGTTTGTTGATTGAATTAAAGTTAAGTGCTCGTTTCTGTGTTCACCCGAAACATCCTTCCTTTGTTTGAGAATAAATTCCTTATGAACTTGTTTTAGTGTACTCATAGATTAATATCTTTTTAAGATCAAAATATTTATAAATAATGGCTGGTCAATTAGTCATCTGTCGTATTTTTAAAGGTATTAAATCAGGTAAGCTTTTAAATAAAAATGATTTTAATGTTTTTGAGTTAAAGATTGAAGAACGAAGTCAACGTTCATCAATTTATTTTAGAAGGACCATCTTGATCATCTTGATGATTTCTTTCTGCTCTAATCTCACAAAATAAATTCCAGAGGGCAAGTTATCACCATCAAAAATGAAATTGTAAATTTTATTGCCTTCTAAATTTTCCTCAATCAAAGTTCTAATTTCCTGCCCCAATAAATTATAGACTTTTAAACTTACTAATCCACTTTCTTTCAATGAAAAAGAAATATTTGTTGATGAATTAAAGGGATTTGGAAAGTTCTGATATAATTTAAATTCGTTAGGAACTTGCTTAGAATTATCAACATTTGTAGTATTTCTATAGAACTTGATTGCATCGGCAATACAATAACCATCATTCGCAGAGCCTAAAATTACTTCAACAGTATCAGTTTGGTTGAAATTAAATTTACCCAGAAAATTCCATTGCCCACCATTTTCTTGTTGATTTGCCAGAACAAGAACAGGTACGCCCAAAGGTATAAATACCCCGTAAGGTGCAAATCTTGAACGATTTGGATGAGCACTCCAGAATGCATAAAGATCTACCTGACCACTGAAAGGCGAAACAAATGTCCATCTACCATAAGCATTTGAGTTAGGTGGAATTACATAATAATCTTTTCCATATCTATCTGGTTGAGAAGTAGAAAGCCATCCACCATAACCAGTGAAAAGCGAATCTGAATTATCAATGATGAAAGAAAAATAATCATTATTGTTATCAACTTCTAAATTTTGATAGCCCCGCCCTTCATAACCATCAATAGTTTTAGCTCTAATTTCAATTTCAAGATTTCCATCATTGTAATTAGAAAAATCTACAACAAACATCCAGGGCTCAGAATAAATGGTTTGAATTTCTAAATTGTTGATTAATAATCTGGCATCTATAATTGGTCTAGTGCAAGAAATTTCAAAATAAATTGTATCAATTGATCTTACAACTTTTGAGGTAATTGAAACAACTGGAACATTAAGATTCACATTTGTAATGTAATATTGATTTTGAATTACATTTTTATAGGCATTCAAAACAGCCTGGTTATTTGTTAAAGAAAAATCTGAATTATTAATTAAGTGCGAGTCATAATCAAACCAGAAAACTCCTTTCACTCTTGGAAAATACTGCTGCAAATTGTTATATAGCTGTTGCATATGATTGATACAATAATCAGTTGTAATTTTTGGCAGTGGTGGATTGCCTCTCCATTCTCTTGATGCAGCAGCCCATTCACAAATCATTATTGGTTTGTTTGGAAATTTATTATAAACAACCCCAAGTTTTGATAAAGTTGAAATACCAGTCTCGTTCATTAATGAATCATAAACAGGTCCCCACATATAAAAATTTACTCCAACCCAATCGACATACTCATCGCCAGGATAATAAGCCATAATGTTTCTTGAAGTATCATTCGGAATATCAGGACGCCAGTTTGGACACCAGACCATTGCAACATTAGGTGCTTCTTCTTTCATTATGCGATGCATCAATCTCCATTTTTCCTTATAAAGAGTTGGTGAACCAAACCACGGAACCCAATCTCCATTCATTTCAGAAGCAAATCTTAAGAAGATTGGAATTCCCCTTCGAGCAGCTTCTCTTGCCCAGTTTCTAAGATGTGGTCCATCAATAACATCACGAAATGCTGTATCGGGTTCAAAACCCAGTTGCATAAACGCACCGTACTTTTTACATGTATCAGCAAATGCTTTTGGAAATGGAGAAGAGACCGAAGTATAAGTCAAATATCCTGTGTGTTTTTTCCCAACAAGCGATTCAAAATTTGGAATCATTCCATTCACATTTATATCATTCTGAATGAAAGCACCAATGTAACATCCACTCTGCGGCTCATACTTTGCGAGCTGTTGCGAATGAAGAAACTTACTCGCTATTACGAGGATTAAGAGAAATAAAAATACATTTTTAGTCTTCATTGAAATTAAAAGAATTTTCTTCATTAATTTATTTAGAAATTGAAGCAGTTTCAATTGCAGAAACAAACCAGCCTGTCACAATTCTTGGACGGGTAATTGCTGTTCCAACGACAACTGACCAGGCACCAATTCGAATTGCCTCTGCACAGAATTCCGGTGTATTATATCTCCCTTCAGCAAAAACAGGAACTTTCAACTCATTTACCAATTTTTTAAGCAGTTCAAAATCAGGTTTATCTTTGCTTAAGTGATAAGTCTCCGGAGTGTAACCACTTAAAGTTGTAGATACACTATCAGCTCCGTTTTCAACACAGGCAATTGCTTCTTCATAAGTTGCTATATCAGCAACAATAATTGAGTCATAATTTCGTTTTAGTTCATTAATGAACTCGGGACCTGTTAGTCCTTCTCTTTTCCTAAATGTTCCATCAACTGCAATTAAATGACAACCAATTTCGAGTAGAGATTCAAAATCCTTAAATGACCCAGTAATTTTAACCGAACCATCTTCGAATCTTGATTTAATCAAACCTATGACCGGGATTTTCACATTTCTAATAATGCTTTTAGTTTTTTCAATTCCTTCAGAACGGATTCCTTTTGCACCACCCATTTCAGCAGCACGTGCAAAAAGAGTTACACCTTCGGGTGAATTAAAAGGATCATCTCCTTCAGATTGACAGGAAACAATCAGTCCATCTTTAAGTTCTTCAAATATTTGCTTCATTTGAAAAATGTTCTTCTATTCTTTTTGCAATCAAAATTTCATCAGTCGATTCAAATTTCTCAACAAAATCCGTAATGAAAGAAATTCTTTGATCAAATTTATTTGATTTTTGAAATGAAAAAATAAGATGAGATTGAGCAGGCACAATTTGGATTCTACTTTTATTCTGCCTTAATAATTCATCGATTTTGTCAAGAGTTTGATTTGCATTTTCTTCTACTTCAAAAATATTCTGTGGGTTGAGATCAACAGATATCCACCATCTTTCATCTTTTAATTTAATTTTTCTGGCACCTTCAACAAGTACTGCTTCATTAACTGGAGTTGAAATAAAATTTACTTTTGCATTCAAAAATTTTCTGGATGTTTTATCAATTAAAGGTGCAAAAGTAAATTCACTTGAAAGGTCAATCAATCTTGAAGTTGATAGGTTAATCTCTCCTTCTTTGCCAATAACAGTAACTTTGATTGTTTCATCTGAAAAATCAATTTGATAAGGAGTTATATGAAACAATAGCTCAATTTCATTTTCTTCACAAAGCTTTTGAAGTATATACTTTACAATTTCTGGATTGAATAGAATATATTTATCATCCTTGAATAAAATTCCCTCATTAAACTCAGCAACTCGATTTAAAATCTTATGAGTATAAGTATCTGAATCAAGCTCAACTTTTTTTTGAAGAAGATTCAAGCTTTCTGTTATTGTTCCGCCAAAGAAACCATATCGATTTAGAAGAAGAACTTTTTGCCCTTTATATTTTAGTATTAGCGAAGCAACTACGCCGGATATATTTGCCGAGTAAATGATTGTATCAAATTTCATCATTGTCAAATTTTTATTTTCACCTACAAACTTTGAAGTTCGAACTTCATCAATTGATGAAATCAATTCTAATAACATTTTAAGACTTGAAAATTTATTTCCCAAGTATTGTATTGTCAATTAACCTTGTATTTCCAATTCTAACAGCGAGTAGCAAATAATAATTTTCACCTTCTATTAAAAAATCAACTTTTTCAAATTTTTTCTTATCTACAATTTCAACATAATCGATTTTAGCAAGAGGAAATTGATTGATAAGGTTTTTTACCTGTTCAATAATAATTTTCGATAATCGTTCACCTTCAGAAAAAAGTTTTTCAGCAAGTTGAATTCCACGATAAAGACAAATAGCCTGTTTTCTTTCCTCTTCATTCAAATAAACATTTCTAGAACTCATTGCAAGTCCATCACTTTCACGAACAATTGGTAAAACATCAATCCTGATTGGAATGTTCAGATCATCGACCATTTTTTGAATGATAAAAGCCTGCTGAGCATCCTTTTGACCAAAAACTGCAAAATTGGGTTGAACGATATTGAATAATTTTATTACAACTGTCGTTACTCCCTCGAAGTGAGTTGGTCGGAATTCACCTTCAAGAATTTCACTGTATTTTTTAACCTTAACATAGGTCTGATAATTTTCACCGTACATATCTTGTGCAGAAGGAATGAAAACAAAATCACATTTTTCTTTTTCAAGAAAATTTAAGTCCCTTTGTTCATCCCGGGGATAGCGGTTGAAGTCTTCATTCGGACCAAATTGAGTTGGATTAACGAAAATTGAAACAACACAATAGTCAGAATTTTGTTTTGCATATCGAACAAGACTTAGATGACCTTCATGCAAATATCCCATTGATGGGACAAAGGAAATAATTTTTCGTTGAAATCTTAATTCATTTAATTCTTTTCGCAATTCATTAATTGTTCGAAAAACTTTCATTTTTTCCCCTTGAGAATTTTATAACAACTTACCTTTCAAAATTTCCATTGCAATGGAGAAGTAGATAACAATACCTGTAACATCCACCAAAGTGGCGACAAACGGAGCTGAAGATGTGGCCGGATCAAAACCAAGTCTTTTAAGCAAGAAAGGCAACATTGAACCAATCAAAGTCCCCCACATAACGACACCAATCAAAGAGAAAAAAACTGTTATAGCTACATAGAACCAATAATCACCATAAAGGTGAGTTACTTTTTGCCATAAGAAAATCCTGAGGAAGCCAATTGTACCCAAAATTATTCCAAGCGATAAACCCGTAAAAATTTCGCGCCGCATAACTCTAAACCAATCTTTGAGAGTTAATTCGCCTAAAGCCATTGCACGAACTATTAAAGTAGAAGCCTGTGAACCCGAATTTCCACCGCTGGAAATAATCAGAGGAACAAATAGAGCAAGTACAACAGCTTTAGCAATTTCTTCTTCAAATACAGCCATAGCAGTTGCTGTAAACATTTCGCTTATAAATAGAATAGAAAGCCAGCCGGCTCTTTTCTTAATCATTTTAAAAATTGGAACTTCAGAATACGGTTCATCAAGGACTTCAACTGCTGCTTGTTTCTGAATATCTTCTGTTGCTTCTTCTTCAGCAACATCCATAATATCATCAACGGTTACAATGCCGAGCAGAATTCCATTATTATCAACAACAGGCAAAGCAACAGCATCATATTTTTGTAAAACAGAAACGGCTTTTTCTTGATCATCAAAAACATTTAATGGAGTAATATTTTCATCGTAGATTTCAGAAATTTTTTGTTCAGGCGATGCGAGCAAAATATCCCTGATATCGATTGTTCCAAGTAATTTACCTTTATCATCTGTTACAAAAACAACATTTAAAGTTTCTTTCCCTTTACCGACTTTTCGAATATAATCGAGAACTTCTTGAATGGTCCAATCTTTTTTGACAGCCAGATAATCTGGCGTCATCAATCGGCCAATTGAATTTTCAGGATAACCTAAAAGAGTTGTAGCGATCTTCTTCTCTTCAGAAGAAAGAAGAGAAAGTAACTGTTGAAGAGCTTGAGCAGGTATTTCTTCAAAAAGAGCAGTTCGATCGTCAGGATCCATTTCGTTGAGAATCGCAGCAATATCCTCTTTGCCCATCGATTTAATTAATTCCATTTGAGTATCGACATCAAGATACTCAAAAACATCAGCTGCGAGTTCTCGGTTTAACAATCTAAATATGATAACTCTTTCTGCTTCTTCAAGTTCAACAATTAATTCAGCAATATCTGCAGGTGGCCATTCCTGCAAAACTTCTTTTAAAACATCAAAACGCCTTTCATTAAGAAGTGATTTGATTTCTGGTTTTAATAGTTGTGTGAGCATAAGTTTATCCTTTTGATTGAAGATGAAGTACAGAAAAATCCTTTTTCAGATTCTTTTTAATATTTTTTTATAAAAAATTTCTGTACCAGAAAATTCAGGATGATACTTTTCGATAAAACTCAGAGTGATAATCCAAATGTCATACTGAGCAAGGTCTCAGCCAAAGGCTGATCCGCCTTGGCCGGAGAAGCATGACATTTTTGAGAGTTTTTCGTTCTGTCACCCTTCGATAAGTTCAGGGTAACGCAGAAATTATTTTCAAAATAGTCGCACTTTCAGAATTTAAAAATCTGTACAAATTCTTATCAATTATATAACTTAACTTGCAAACAAATCGAGCAGTTGTGTAATTTTTGATTTTAATTCTTTTCTGTGACAGATAAAATCAATGAATCCTTTTTCAAGTAAGAACTCTGAGGTCTGGAATCCCTCAGGAAGGTCTTTACCTGTTGCTTGTTTAATTACTCTTGGACCTGCAAATCCAATTAGTGCACCTGGTTCGGCAATATTCACATCTCCCAGCATCGCATAACTTGCGGTTGTTCCACCTGTTGTTGGATCTGTTAATATAGAAATGTAAGGTACTTTTGCTTCTGCTAATTTTGTCAGCATTGCTGATGTTTTAGCAAGTTGCATCAACGAGAGAGCACCTTCCATCATTCGAGCTCCGCCGCTCTTTGAAATTATAATCAATGGATATTTTGTCTTAATTGATTTTTGAATAGCTCGTGCAATTTTTTCTCCAACGACAGAGCCCATACTTCCGCCAATGAAAGCAAAATCCATTATTGCTGCAACAACATTGTGACCATTTATTTTTCCAGTTCCTGTTCTTACTGCATCATATAATCCTGTTGTCTTAATTGCTTCTTTAATCCTTTGCTTGTAAGGTTTTGTATCGACAAAATTCAAAGGATCATTGGACATCATTTTCTTGTCCATTTCTTTGAAAGTCTTCTCATCAAACAAAATCTCGATGTATTCGGAACTTCCAATTCTGAAGTGATAATTACATTTTGGACAAGTGTAAGCATGCTGTTCAAGTTGTTTTTTATGAATTATTTCTGCGCACTTTTCGCACTTTGTCCACATTCCATCTGGAATTTCTTTTTTCTTTGAATCGCCTTCGATTCCACTCTTAGTTCTTTTAAACCAGGCCATTTAAGAACCCTCCATTATTTTCGATAAACATCTGCTTGAATTGTTAAAATTATTTCTGGATTTGACGGATCGTTTGAACGAATTGTCACATATCTGGTTACCAGACCACTATAATTTGTCGAATTGAATTCAACTCTTACTTCGCTTGTTTCATAAGGATTTAATTTCCTTTTCTTTGGAATAGCAGCTGCACAACCACAGGAAGAATGAATATCAACAATTTCGAGCATACCCTGTCCTGTATTTTTAAATGCGAAAGAAGTTTCGTAGATCTTACCTTCTTCTACCTTTCCAAAGTTATGAAATAATTTTTCAAAGAAAATTTTTGGTGCACCAGTAGTATCGATGTAAACCTGTGCTTTTATCGTAATAATTTTAGTTGGATTATCAGGCTCATTTGTTCTTAAATAAATTCTTTGAACTTGATTACCAAATTTTCCGTGAGTATCAAATCGCACATCAAGAAAACCTCTCTCACCAGCAGCGTATTCTTTCTTTTTAAGTGATCCAACCGAACAACCACACGATGCAGAGATATCTAAAATTTTCAAAGTATCTCCACCAGCATTGTAAAACTCAAATGTATGAGTGACAATATCATTTTGTTTAACTTTTTCAAAGTCATAAGTGTCTTCAACAAACTTAAGTTGTGGTTTAATAAATTGAGCATAAGATGAAATAGCCAGAACAAAAAAAACCGCAATTATTTTCTTCATCATATTTCCTCCATTTTGAACACGATAAAATGTATACAAATATATTTGATATAAAGAAAAATTACTAAGAGATTGGAAAGAGCAAAACATAAAAAGAAAAAATATCCCTAAAAAAAATTTTAAGGTATTTCGAGGTTTGTTCGCTATGATTTTAAAGAATAAAAATATCGAACTTGAAGATTTGAATTATTCTAACCTTAGAACTGGATATTTCTTGTTTTTAATTAAGTATCGAAACATTTCGTATTGAGTTAGTCCACTCATAGATTCTGGCTCAAAAGCTAAAACAATTAAATTCTTCTTTAATTGATTAGTCGGAATAATAATGTATGATTTTTTTAATTGTTTCTTTGTTAATTCAATCTTATTAACTTTAAGATCGACAAGATATTCTCCTTCAATTAAAATCGAATCAATGGAAGCAATTTCATATTGAATAATTCTTCTATTCTCTGGTATGTCCACCAAAAATTTCAAATTATGATTTTTAACTAACTCAACTAACAAACTATCATCATTTGGAATTAAATACGCATACGGTACTTCAATATTTAAGAGACTTTTGACCTGAGGATGATAATTTGAAACCGAGATAATTGTATCAACCATTTCCTCGACTTTCTTTACAGGTAGAACAAATGATGAACCATCAGGGAAATGATCAGCACGGATAACAATATTTTTCTTTTTAAGATTATTCTGTCTGGAATTTGCGACAAGTTTTCTTATTTCCTTTTGATATTCATAACAAAATTTCAATAAAGCAAACATAGTTTCGCTCTGGGCTTTAGCACGCCTCTCAATGTTATCAAGGTACATATCCTTTCCATTTTTACCTTCAAGGATAAATGATAGAGTATTATGAATTCCAAAACTTTGTCTGCCATCATTTATATCTATTGTGCTGTGCCTCAATCTTTCTTTATTGGGTGGCCCACCTACAACATATTCGCTGAAATAATAACCTCTTTCAGTTAGATAATTTTTAACATAAGACAGAACTCTTTTCTTCTGGTAAACTCTTAAATTTTCATTTATATTAAGATTGCTTAAAAGTCCAAGCTGTTCATCCGCATTTTTATAATAACCGAATTCTTTCCAATCATTCGAATATGGGAAATATTCGTGCACATCGAGTGTAACTTCAAAATTGTATTTATCAAAGATTTTGTGAAGTGCTCTGGTTTCATTTTCTGTTAAAATTAAATGATTACGATTTAAATCAATTCCATTAGAGTTTTGTCTACGATTTTTCTCAGAACCATCAGGATTCATTTGAGGAATTAAAGCAAAGTCAACACGATCAAATAAATATTGATTCTCTTTCTTCAACAATTCTTTTATTAAAAGCAATGCCCCTTCTTTCCCTGATTGTTCGTTGCCATGTTGCTGTGCGAAAAATAAAATTTTGAGCTTGTTCTTATTCTTACCGAATTCACCATTTGAAAAATAAAGTATGAAAATTTCTTTTCCTTCTTTCGATTTAGTAAGAACTTCACTCTTCACAATTTTTGAAACACTATCAATTTCAAGTACAAAGCGTTTCAGTTCATCAAAGGATGTCAGGCGAGTAAAGTTTGCTTTTTCAAGCGGAGTAACCTGAGAGAATAAATTACTATAACTGATTATCAAGAATAAAAACATTTTCCTCATATGTTTTCTATTGCTTTATAATTAAACTTTGTAAGCTAAATTTAAAATCATTTTTTATTTAACGAGAACCATAATTCTACTTTTGGAATAATTATCAATCTTCAGATGATAAAAATAAATTCCGCTGCTGAGATTAGATCCATCAAATTCAAATTCATAATCTGGTGAACTAATGTAATCATTAAATAAAGTCTTTACTTCTCGTCCTAATGTGTCAAAAACTTTAAGCTCTGCTCGATGTGGTGATGAATGGTTTAATAAAATTGAAAATTTAATTTTCGTTTTTGAGTTAAATGGATTTGGATAATTTGAGTAGAGCTCAAAAAATTTTAAATCCCCATGATAAAGTGTGGGTTCAACGAAAGTTAGTTGACTAAACCTACCTTCATTAATTAAGTATTTTATTTGAGAATAATTTGTAATTGAAATTCGAAATTTATCAATTGCAACAACCTGCCTTGGACCAACACTCCCGCTGGCTCTATAAATCGATGAATCAACATAACTTGCCTCTCGTGCATCAATAATTAAATATGGAATTGTCGTTTTTCCTGAGATTGATGAATCAAGATTTGAAATTTCAACTACACCATTTCCATTCAAATAAATTCCAATCCTTTTACGATTTCTCATCATTCCCCATAAAACAGCGCTCATTCTGTTTTCATAAAAATTTGAACTTTCAAAAATCAATGGTTGGAAAATCACTTCACCAAAAATTGAAAGTCCAATATTGTTCGTCATCTTACCTAGAAATGAAGCGAGATTATCTTGCTCAACGTTATCGATATAAAACTCTCCTGCCAGCTTACCTGAATTGCCAAAGAAAAAAATTGGTTTAGATTGACTTAAATTTGAATAGAAAGTATCAGAAAGTAAAGTTCCATTTTGATTCAGCAAAGCCAATTTTGATAAAGAATCACCAGCAAACAAAAAGCAAGTCGCAGAAGAAATTTTTAATGCTTCGTCTGGATTATTTAAAATTGAACTTTCAAGATTAATAACACTATGATTGTAATTATTTGAAACAAGAAAATTTTTAATGATACTCTGACCTGAAAAACCCGGAAGAGTTATGAGCAAAACATTGTTTGAATTATTACCTGTCAAAAAATCTGAGAGATTTTGAGTTGTATGTAGATTTATATCGTTATTCCCGGTCAAATAAAATTTTGTAATTGGATATTTAATTGTTAGTGAACTATCCAGAGATTTTGCAGAAGAAGGAATATGCAGAATCCGTAAATTTTGAAAATCAAATATCCAATTTTTAGTGAGCAAATGGCTTCGAAGATTTTCAATTGTGTATTTACCATTTAAAAACTCAGTAAATCTGGTTTGATTATCGAAGTAAAAAACTGCAACTGAACCACTTCCTTTTACAATTGCTGATTTATCGGGATAGATACAAATGGCAGTTCTATCATCAATTCCAACCCCAACTATCTTTCTTCCATAATTGTAAAAAATATTATAAAGCATTGCGATTAATCTTCCGTGCCTGCCTCTCTCCATCAGGTGAGTATCAAATAAAACTGACGGCATAAGCATTAAAAAATTATTTTCAAATTTCATTTTAGAATTAAATGGATTTTGTAAAGCCTCATCAGGAAAAACGGAGCCGTTCTGAGCACTGAAATCAAATTCACCAAGAACCATTGCACCAGCACTTGTTCCTGCAATTACTCCACCATTCTGAAAAACATAATTTATTGCTTGTTCAGTTTTTGTACCTTTCCATAATCTGATGTATTGCCATTGATCGCCACCTCGAAGAAAAATTGCTTTGGCAGTTATTAGTTCATCATAAGTTGATTGAAGATTTGCAATTGATGTAGAAGAAATTGTTTTATTATAAGCTGTATCGGCACCAAGCCACATAAAGTAATTCGGCAACCAATTAGATGCATCGGAATAACTTAGAATGATAATTTTACCGCTATCTGATTTTTCTACAATCCAGCGATATGGCTCATCACTCCAATTGTTATAATTTTCACTTCCGCCCCCAATTGCACAAATATAACCCTGCGAGAATACAATTTGATCAAAGAGAATTATAAGGGTAAATATTTTTAATAGAAAATTCATTAATCAATTCCTGAAAAAAATGAAGGATTATTTAAGTCAGCTCATCAATATCCACATTTTAGTCTTAAATCATTCTTGAACAGATTAAATTCAAATGCTGGCTTCGTCTTTCCAATCACTTTATTATTACACTAATCATACAGAATATTAATAAACAACATTGAAATGAATCAGAAACCAAGATTTAACGATACCCGATGAACATCCGGTAAAATTTTAAATGCAGAATAGCTATAATCGAAAGCCAGCATAAAATCATTAAAGATTGTTCTAACACCTGCACCAATTACAAAATTTTCATCATCATAATTGTATTTGTATCCACTTCGAATTGAAAGGACATCAAAGAAAGTAAACTCCGAACCAAAATGAACTCTTTCTCTATTGTCATTTGGATGAGAAGCATCGATTCCAATTCGAGATTTTACAAATTCTGTCTTGAATAAATCCATTCCAATGCCAACTTGAAAATGCAAAGGTAGTGGATAATCGTCTGTAACCAATTTGGCAGGAGTTAATCGATTTAATGGGAAATTATTGTTCCTATCATGAACAACATTTAAATCAGGGCCAGACATATTCAAATCAGGTCCAAAATTCGTCATTGCCATCGCTATAGTTAAATTCTGAAAATCCAGAGTGTATTGTGTACCAATATCAAAAGCAATCCCGTTAGAAGTTTCGTTCCAGATTCTTTGATAAATGTATTTCATCGTTAAACCGAAACGAAATTTATCAGTCAGATTTCTTGCGTAAGTTAAACCAACTGAAAGATCCTGAGCATCAAAATATCTACCGGTTCCATTTGGTTCTAATTCAGTTGTGATTTCCATTTTATCCATATTTAAGACAAGAATGCTTGCTCCAATAACTCCAAGATCACCAAAATTTTTTGCAACACCGAATGCATTAACATCAAAAAATTTAAACCAATTGAAAAAAGATAAATGCAATGATGTAGATTTAACATTTGCAATTCCTGCCGGATTCCAGAATAGAGCCGATGCATCATCAGTTAAACCAACAACTGCTGATCCAAGCGCAGTGTTTCTTGCTCCGATAGGAATTTGCAAAAACTGAGCACCTGATGTTCCAAGATTTGGATTCTGTGCAAACAAATTAAGTGATAGAATTACTATGAAAATAAAAACCCTTTTCATATCTCCTCCAAATTATTATTTAATTACTGCAAATCTGTTGAGATATTCACCCACATCTGTCTTGACTACATAGAGATAAATTCCAGTGCTGATTTCTCTTCCACCTTCGGCTCTTAAATCCCAAGTTGCGGTTCCGGTGAACGAAGAATGATGAATAGTTTTAATTAAATCACCATCTAATGTAAAAATGTAGATTATACATTCATTGGGAAGATTTATAAATTGTAATTGTCGAAGTGGTTCTCGTCTCAATTCGCCAAATTCAGGTTCAAATAATGACGAGACAACATAAGGATTTGGGACAACTTTAATTTTATTTAAGTTTTCGGAAATAACTTTCTTTTCAATTCTTGATGATAAAATTGAAAATCGATAAGCGTCTCTGATATTTGGCAAAACAGGGACAACACTTTCAAATGAAAATACATTTCCTCGACCTGGAGGATTCTGCGGTTGAAATTCAAATCTTACCTGTATGCCCTTAAATGTAATTGACTCAAGATTTCGAATTGTGTCTTTCCTGAATATTGTATCAAGTCTTTCGTTCCTGACTAGAATATTAATGAATCCTGTCCCGTTTATAAAGCCATTATTTTCAACAGAAACTAAATACATTCGATTTTCTAAAGCATTTGTATCCGAAACCGTTGGTGTAATTTTTATAAAATCAGAACCACTTACTCTTGATAGATTTCTTATAATCTCAGGTGGTATAAGTGAAAATAAAATTCCATCGGGTGTTGAATAAGGAGTGTTTAACCAGAAAGGCCTTTGATTAATTACTGTATCAATTCCATTCTTAACAACCGTTGCAGCAAAATTTAAAGTAATGTAATCACCAGCTTTTGGTTTAAATTCAGCTGGTGCAGTTGGATCTGGATCTTCAATCCTGATTCTCATCCCAGGATTAATTGTATATGTTGCACCTGAAAGATAGCTTTTTGGATCTGGAGCAATATAATCACCAGTGTAAAGATCAATCAAATGAAATTGTCTGTCTGATATGAATTCAATTCCATACCTCTTAGGTTCTGTTTTTGATGAATCTGTAATAATTGGTGTAACTTTCGTTAGAAGTTTTCCTTTTTCTGTTCTTTGAACATAGGAGAATTTTAATTCATAAGTTCCACCGGCAAGTAAATCTTTATCAACTGGATTTACAATTAACTGGTAATTGGAATATCCTCTACCAATATATGTTACTGTATCTGAGCTTACTGGAGCTCTGCCGAGCGGATAAGAATAAGGGATAACAGAAATTGTATTAATTGCAGATGTATCTTTTCCCAAAGGACTTTCGAGACTTGCACCCACAAGTGTATCACCACGATCATAAGAAGTTACGCAATACCAGTATTCAACTCCATTAACTACTGAGGTATCAATGAACAAGTATCGTAATCCCCGGTCTAACCCTATTTTATTTGGTAAATCAAAATCAGCTAATCTTTGCCAGGTTACACCTTTATCGAGACTTTTATAAACTCGATAACCTTCGAAATCATATTCACCACTAAAATTATCTTTCGATTTTTCCGCTTTATCATCCCAGAAAAGAATAACTTTTTTATCACCAGCCCAACCAAAAAGTGATGGGGTAGCCGGAGGTTTACTTATTTCAAAATTAAATTCAACTATTTTATAAGCATTATTAAGATAACTAATTGCATCATCGTAACTGTCTCCAGCAATAATTGCGGTAATAAAAACGAGAGTATCCCCTATTTTTAGGTTATAAGGTCCAGAACTTATTGTTGCAACAATATCAAGTCCATTCGGTGGGATTGTATTTGGATCGTCATAGTGAATGTTTGGATTAGGACCAAGATGAAAATACTTTGGACCTAATGTTGGATTGTTATATAATCTTGGGTCACTTGACATTATCCAGTACTGAATTGAATCAATATCTCTATCATCATCATAAAGATTATAATGCATATCAGTTATTCCGAGTTGAATTCCATTTAATTCTGGTGTTTTCAAAAATGCAATTCCAAAGTATCCTGTTTTACCATCGGGCCATTCTCTTGAATAACCTTTTGCATCATAGAAATAGAGAAAATTCTTTTCTTTTAGAAATCCAATTTTATCATCTGCATATTCTGGAACTCCACCACTCACATTTCCAACATCGATATCACAATACATTGCAAAGTAAACACTATCAAGATCTTTTTTCCCTTTATTAATGACCAGGTATTTGTAAAAAATTATATTCTGTGCAAACTTAACTCCATATGTATAACCGATTTGATGAACTTCTAAACCAAGAATTGATTTAGAATTATTGCTATCACTGTAAACACAATAACTATCCTGATCAGATTTAATAATTGGATTGCCGGCTTGATCTCTAATTGGCCAACCTTTAGTTGGATGCCAGGTATCGGGTTTATCACTCATTGCAATTTTTGCAAGTTGAGGATTATGATAACCACCGACTGCTTCCCATTCTTCGTTTGTTGTAAATCGTCCCTGAACGACATTATTCGGGATCCCAATAAAAGGATTTATTCGATAGATGTAATGTTTTCCACTATTGATTGGAAACTCACCCGATGGTCCCTGAGATAAACGCCTTGGATAAAGTTTCCCTCTATTCTCAAAGAATAAACCAATATTGCTTGCGTTATGAACACCGCCTGCTCTATCAATTATCCCTTCTGATTTTTCTAAAAATTTTTCCCGTTCAAGTTCTTCAATTGCTTTCTTGCTCTGTTGTGAATAAAGAGCAGAAAATGAAATAAAGATTAATAAGAACGATAAAACTTTTTTCATATCTCACTCTTCAATTTATAATTGATTAAAACTTAATTCCCATTCCTAATCTTATAATTCTAGGCGGTCCGTAGTTAGCAGGATTTTTCATCCATTCTTCTGAGTGGCCACCAACAAAAGTATACTCGGGATCACCTGTATCCGGATAGACATAAATTACATTCTTTCGATTTGTGAGGTTATAAATTTCAGCAAAAATTCTAAGTTTTGAATTTTTCACCAATTTGATTTCTTTTCCAAGTTGTAAATCAATAGTGTAAGTAGCTGGTCTTCTTAGTGAGTTTTTAACAACAAAACCAATATCTCTTCCACTCGGTGTATAAGGATAACCACTACTTGCTTTGAATATCAAGCTATAATCAGTATTTGAAAAAGGTTTTAGTCTTCCAAAAGCAGGCCCTTCATTTTCAGGAATGGTAAACGTTACATTCGCATTGAATACATGCGTCTTATCAAAATCTAAATAATAAAGCAAAGTTGATTCTTGAGTTCCAGGATATTGCTCTGTTTCTGACGATGCACTTCCTTTTGCAACCGAATAAGTGTAAGTTAATCCACCAGAAAAATATCTATCAGGCCTAATATCAATAGTTAATTCGAGTCCTTTGATATTAGCATAATCTTCATTCACATATAAAGTATATCCAACATATCTTCCTTCGAAATACGGAAAGTAATATCTTGTTCCGATTAATCCCGTTACATCTTTATAATATGCAACAATATGGGCAGCCATTCTTTCTGAAAGTTGATGGGATAAACCGACTTCATAAGCAACTGTTCTCTGCGCATCGAGTGAGGGTTGACCGAAGAGAGGTTCTCTCACATTTAAGTCGTATTGTTTATTCTCAAATAAAAATTCAAAATCAGGATTCTGAAAAAAATGTCCGTAAGAGAAATGTAATTTCGTTCTATCGGAAATTGGATGTGCAATTCCAACTCTCGGGCTTAGCTGATATCTGGGCTTAACTTTTACAACTGAGTTTGGATCTAAAGGATTCTGCCTAAACTCTACATTCGCATTGAGGTAATCAAAACGAAGACCGAGATTGATTATTAAGTAAGGATATTCAATTTTATCTTGAATGTAAGTGGCAAATTCAAATGGATTGGTTCTATAATTATTAATGTATGGAAAATTTCTTTTTGGATCGTAAATGTTCCAATATCTTATCCAGTGCTTTTTAAATTGACCACCAAATTTTAGTTCGTGAATTTCTGACGCCTGCCATTGAAAATCGATTTTGAAATCTGCTGTTACTGTTCTGCTGTCAGTCATCTCAAGTGGATCTGCTTTTGAGAAAAACTCAAATCCATTACCTATGTTAGGAAAATATTCCCTTTGACTGACAGACAAATATTGTGAAGTATCTTTATCAATACCTGAATAATAACCTTGATTGAAATAAGATGCTCTAAAATCATAGAATAGTTTTGGTGATAAAGTATGTGTGAGTGTTAAAGCAGTTTGCCAGCTATCTGTTCTTATTCTCAGGTATTGCTCTGGAATGTATTTGAATTCATGAGAATAGTTTTGTCTTTTCCCTTTGCTCCCACGATTGGATAATGTAACTTTAACCGATGGAATAAATGTCGTTGTTAATTTGGTAAAAAGAGTCGAAACTTTATTGTAACCAAAAGGGAGATAACTACCACGATTATCCTGATCAAAAGAAATAAAATATTTTAATTTGTTTGAAACAATTGGTCCACTTAAACTTCCATTTAATCTTTTTTCATCATATTTATTGTATGGATTGACTCCAAATTCACTCGTCCGATATTCAAGTTTACCAGAAAATCTATCTGTCCCTTCACGAGTTACTATATTGACTACACTACTCATCGCATTTCCATATTCAGCATTGAATGTTCCGGATAAGAGAGTCATCTCTTGAATTGCGTCATTATTTATATCAGTCGCAAGTCGTCCAAGCAATGGATCTTTTACATACATTCCATCAACAAGATAAGCGACCTCGTTTGTTCTGCCTCCGCGAACATGAATTGCTGTTCCTTCTCCTACAACACCAGCTTGAAGAGTTAAGATATCAGTAAATCTTGATACAGGGAGTGCTTCAATTTTTTCTCTCGTGATTATAGATATTGAACCTGTCATATCTTTTTGAATCATTGGTGTTTGCGCAACTACATAAACCTCCTGCAAGACAATATCTGTTTGCTTTAATTGAACAGAAATTTCTGTAGTTTGATCAACTATTATTTTTACATTCTCAATAACTACAGCTTCATAACCAATTGAACTCACTCTAACTGAATAAACACCTGGCGGAATGTTGAGAATAACAAATCTACCGTTCACATCTGTAGCGGCTCCTAAATTTGTACCAACTAAAATTACATTTGCCCCCACAATCGGATCCTTCGTTTCTGCATCCTTTACCGTACCAACAAGCTTACCCGTAACTCCAGAAAAAAGATTTGAATAAATAATAAGAAGGATTAAAATAATTTTCCTCATAACCCACCTCATTTTTAGGTTATTACTTGATTGAACTTCTCAATAATTAAATTAAATTCATTCAAAATTTTTTCAGCCCTTTTTTTATCCTTTTTTGCGCATTCAGTCGCAATTGCATTTATTAAAACCGAAATAGCAGAGAAAGAATTTGTAAAAAGCATATTCTCACTTTTTACAATCAATGAATAAGTTGAATGAAATGTTAGTGGAGCAGATGATTTATTGGTAATCCCAACAACTTTAATTTTCCTATCTTTCGCAAATTTTGCAGCTTCAATAGTTTCAACTGAATAAGGCGAAAACGAAAAAGCAATTAAAAGATCTTTGTTTGTCAGAAAAAGTATTTGATCAAAAAATGAAGAGGAATCATTTCTTAAAAAGTGCGAATCAATTCCAACCTGGTTTAATTGATAAGAAAGAATTTGTGAAAGCAAATACGATATCCCCAAACCCATCGTAAAAACTCTATCGGATCTTAAGATTAAATCTATAACCGCATCGAATTTTTCTTTATTTATTAGTTGAAGAGTCTCATTTATATTTTTAATATCCTGATTTGCTATAGCAACTAAAGTGTGCTCCTTTAATTCATCAACCTTAATTGCCGGAAACATTTCAAGCTTCTTAAGATTCTTTTGCAAACTTTTCAGTAACTCTGCTCTAAATTCGCTGTAGCCCTTGAAACCAAGTCGTTGAGCAAATCTTACAATAGAAGCCACACTAAATTGTGTGGCTTCTGAAATCTCATATATGTTTAAAAATGGAACTGCATCAAGGTTTTCTATAAAATAATCAGCAAGTTTTTTCTGCTTTTTCGGTATCGTATTATATTTAGACAAGATTATGTTTTTCATCACTTAATCAAAACCATCTTTTTAGTTGATTTAAATTGATCAGCTCTAAGTTCGTAAAAATAAATCCCCGTATTTAAGTCTGAACCATCAAATTCAATAAAGTGCTTACCAGCCTCAAGCTCCTGATTAACTAAAGTTTTAATTTTCTGACCAAGAGCATTGTAAACAGATAAATCAATTTTTTGTTTTTCTGGTATCAGGAATTCAATTATTGTCTTTGGATTGAATGGATTGGGATAATTTTGCTTAAGTTGATAAGATGATGGCTTTACTTCATCCTCCACAGATGTTAAAGTGGAATATTTTGCATAAGCTTGTTCCATATTATTGATTAGTTGGGTTTCATTTGCTCCTACAGCAATTCCTACCCAGAAGTGAACAGAATCATTTGGTTGAATTGTTACTGGTTGTTGTGTTAAGATAGCAACAGAACCATCACCGCCAGCAACAAAAGATGTATCAAAATTCCCATAAGTCAAATAACCCCAGAGAAGCGAATCTGGATCGTAATAACTCGCCGTCCAATCAATTATTCTAAATGAATAAGTAGGTTGAGAGAAGATTTTATAACCGACTACTGGACTTGCATCCCTGTAAGAATAACCAATGTAATTTGGCAGGTTGAATTTCACAGTTTCAAGTCCGTAAGTTCCATCAGGTTGTGGAATAAATTCAATCCCGATATAAGAATTTAAAGCGTTAGTTTCTCGATTAACTACTGTAAACTTACAAAGTATGTAGCTTTGATTCTGCCAGCCATAAACTGAAAGTCTTACTAAAAAATTAGGTGGCAAATTGGAATAAGCATTATTGAATGCTCCAAAAATTTCGTAATCACTCTTTTGTGGATTTTGAACATTGTAAGGTTGAATTTCTGTATCAGCATCTTTCTTGTAATCAAAAACCTGATCTTTATTTACACCAATTAAAATTGAGGAACGATCAATCTGTCTCAAGTTACTAATTTGTGGTGCGTGTATTCTAACTCTGCCATAAACATTAACTTCAACCCCAATGCTTCCAGTTTGAAAACTCTGAGCCATAAGCTCGTTAAAATAAATTCCTGAAAAAATCAGGAAACCAATAAGTAGAATTTTTTTCATTGCACCTCCAATTGATTTGTTATTTATAATTAATAAAAAATGGTGGAACTAAAAGAATGAAACCGAGCAAGAATAAAATTATCATCAATGGTAAAACCCACTTAGCCCACCTATCCCACGGAACATTTGCCATTGTTAATGCACCCATAGTTACAGCAGAAGTTGGAATTATAATATTTGTGTACTCACCAAATTGAAATGCAAGAATAGCAGTTTGTCGTGAAACGCCTGTTAGGTCCGCAAGTGGAGTCATAATTGGCATTGTTAATGCAGCCTGTCCACTTCCACTATGTACAAAGAAATTAATTATTGCCTGAACAATAAACATTTTCTGAGCAGAGAAAATTGGAGATGATGATTCAACAAAGGGTGTTAATCCATAAAGAATTGTATCTATTATATTAGCTTCTCTTGAAATCACAAGGGTAGCCCTGGCAAGTGCAACTATTATTGCAGTTCCTACTAAATCTTTTGCGCCATTAATGAATGACTTAACAATCTTATCTGTTTTTAACCCACCAAAGATTCCACACAATAAGCCCATAATTATAAACAAAGCAGAAATTTCTTCAATAAACCAATGAAACTTTATCACCCCAATCACAAGACCAATTAAACTTAATATGAATACAAGCAAAACAAACTTGTGCTTTATACTTAATTCTTCGACCAAGTTTAGTTGAAAATTATTTTCTATTAATCGTCTTTTTTGATCTATATCAAAGACAGGGCTTATTTCTGGATTTCTGTGCACCTTTCTTGCATAATAGGTAATAAAAACGATTGAGATTGTTGTTGAAATTATCCAGCAAAATACTCTATAACCCAGACCAGAAAATAATGGGAGCTCGGCAATACCCTGTGCAATTCCAACATTAAAAGGATTTAGATAAGCACTGGCAAATCCGATGTGGGCTCCAATTAATGGAATTGCTACTCCAACAATAGAATCATAACCTAAGGCGAGAGAAATTGGAACAAGAATTAGTACAAAAGGAATTATTTCTTCGTTCATTCCAAAAGTTGCACCACCAAAGGAAAAGAGAAAAACAAGCAAAGGAATAAAAGCAGCACGCATAAAAGAAGATTTCTTATGCAATAGAAGAAGTCTTTTTATGAAAGCATCAATTGCACCAGTGCTTGTTAAAACATTAAATGCACCACCTACGAAAAGAATAAAGCCGATTATCAAAGCCGCTTCTTTAAAACCTTTCAAAGGTGCAATAAAAAGATCAAATAAATCTTGTGGATTGCTTTCTACATACTTGAAAGAACCAGGAACAACAACTTCTCGTCCATTTACAATTGTTCGCTGATATTGACCACCCGGAACAATCCATGTTAAAATTGCAATAAAAACAAGCAACGAAAAGATCAACAGATATGTATTCGGGACTTTTATTTTGAATTTTTGATTAGTGTTCACTTCATTACTCTTTTCGTTTTAAGATCGAATTTATGTCCGTTTATGAGAATGTGCATCAGAATGTTGCTTCCACCAAGTTTATCGTTATTACTTTTCAAGTCTTCTAAATGAGTTGGATCAAAAACAATCACCTGACTTTCACCAATCACATCAAATGTTTGATCAGGATTTAGAATAATAGCAGTTGATTCATCAATTCCAATTCCGAGTTTATCTCGATTCTCAAGTACAACGCTTATTAGTCGATTCAATCTTTTCCTTTTGATGAAATGTTGGTCAATTATTGCACTTTCAATAAAGCCAAATCCTTCTGTCGTGATTATATTATTTGCTTCAATTGAGTTAAATGGATTTGATGAATCTTTGTTTTTATATTCATCACCGGTAATCATAATTTTACTCATTACAGCTGCGCCTGCACTCGTTCCACTGATAACTCCACCGTTTTTATAAATTGTTTTAATCAATTCTAGAAGTGAAGTATTGAGTAAATCTTTCGTCAATAAATTTTGATCTCCCCCTGAAAAGAAAACAACATTACAATCATTGAATTGCTTAATATAACTTTCATCATTTGCTTTATCTCTATCACCATTAAAAATAAAAACATCTTTGCACCCAAGTGTTTGAAACTCTTTTTTCAATCTTTCTCCAGTATTCAAAGGTTCACTCGAAGCATTTGGAATAATTAAGACTCTCGGGTTAGAACCACCAAGTTCAATTATTTTTTTCATTATATCGTTAGTTCGATTACCTCCTCCAATTATAACAAGATAACCTTTCGGTTGAGCAGAAATACTTTCAAGGGTTAGAAAAGCAAATAAAATAATAAACTTGATTTTACTTTTAATCATAGTTCATCAATTGATAAGCTATTTTAGATGCTTCAATTAAATGTTTAATTAAAATGTATTCATCGTTACTATGAGGATTTTTAGCCCCAATTCCAATATTAACAGCAGGAATTCCTTTCTCATTCAATGAATTAGCATCACTTCCACCAAACGAAATTTTTTCTTCTGGTTTAAGTCCAGACTTTGTGATTGCATTCACAATTTTTTTATAAACATCCCATTCAGGATTAATCTGATACGGTTTAAAGTCCCATTTAAAATCAAATTCAATTCCTGCTCCAGCGTTTTTTGCTTCATTTTCAAAAATATTTTGAACCGATAAAATTAAAGTATTAACCTTTGAAGATGTAAAAGATCGAATCTCACCTTCGAGAATTACTAATTCAGGAACAACATTAGTTGCTTCACCACCATAGATTTTTCCGATATTTAATGTTGTCTCTTCATCAATTCTGCCTTGCTTGATTTTAGAAATTGCTTTTGAAGCTATTTCAATAGTATTGATACCTTTTTCTGGATTAATACCTGCATGGGAAGCTTTACCCTTGATTTTTATTTTGAATATTAAAGCACCAGGAGATTTAATTATGAAGTTACCAGGATCTAAATGTGAGTCAAATACAAATCCCATCTTAATTCTGTCATTTAATTTTAAAAATTTAGAACCGCTAAGTGTAGTTTCTTCACAAATGGTAAAAGCGATTGTAAATGGTCGTAATGGTTTACCATTTTCAAATGTTTTTTTTAAAGCATAAAGAATTGCTGTAATACCGGCTCGATTATCAGCTCCAAGTATGGTTGTTCCATCTGATTTCAATATCCCATTTTGGATAATGGGGGATAAATTTTTTGTTGATCTTGCAGTATCCATATGGGAAAGCAAAACAAAATCACCACCACCATTTATTTCGCAAATTAAGTTTCCGGAATTACCACCGTCAATTTGATTTGCCCCATCTTCAAAAAACCGAAGATTAAATGGACTAATAAATTCTTTTATAAATTTTGAAACATCCCCTTCGTTTCTCGATAGCCCCTCAATTTTAGCAAGTGAAATAAAGAGACTTACAATCTCGTTTGCATTAAAATTATCTGTAACCATTGTTTCAAATTATATTTAATTGAAATTTCAGTTACACTTTAAGAAAAAAAATTTTTTTTGTCAAGAGTATCAATTCAGTAGCGTTTCAAAAATTGTTTAGAAGGAAAAAATAAAAGAGGAATTTACCCTATCGAAATTTGTAAAAAAACGAAGTATAAATGCCCATAAAATTTAATTACATTAAAAGTCTAACCAAGAATAATTCAAAGAAAAAAGGTTATGTCCTTTAATTAAGCTATTATGGAATTATATTCATTTTTATCTCTTATTTAAATTTTGATGAAGTTTGTAATGCATATTTTAAGAATTTTTACATACACACAATTTTTGGAACTTAATAGCTTCCTTCAAGAGCGAATCAATTTTTATATTAGTTACACAACTTATTACATCTATTTTTACCTTAAATCTAAATTCAAAATATTCTTAAAATCTTCCCGTCAGACTAACCCACCATTGGACTAATCTTAATTGAGGGACAATATCAGGATCTATTAGAAGAGTTAAATCCATTTTTTTTTGAAATATGAATTTTGCCCCCCAAAATAGCCTGTGCATCATACTTATAATTTTTTGGGGTTAAATATTCAGTTCGTTGAAACATATCATCATATCGGTATGTGGAATCATTATTTGTCTGGACTCTATTCTTGAATGTTTTGTTTAGAATTTCCTCTTCCCTCCCGCCACTAGAAATTTGATTTAAGATAAACATCAACTCTCCAATTTCGCCTACTTTGAAATCAAACATAATCGGGATCTGATAACTGTAAGTAGTTACTTTTTGTTTTAAATCGGCATATATTTCTTCATAAATTCTTAAGCGATTATAAGATGGAAGAGGTGTATTACTTCGTTGTAAAGAGTCATATGATTTTATTTCATATTTGGTAATTCCATCTGAAGTTATTTCTGAAAATTTCTCAAAGTAAGATATCCCAATCGTTAAATTGACAGCAGGTGTAAGTTTAACTTTTAATCCTACAAGTCCAGAATAATCAGTTTTATCTACTAATCCACTTCCCTTCTCGTTTGTATTACTTTTATTCTCAACCACATATCTTTCCCAGTTAGAACCTGATGTTGTATAACTTTTCCTATCAGTAAAATACTTTGTGTCGTAATATAAAAATCCATCATAGTCTAAATTGCCACTTGAAAAATTAAAATAGCCAAACAGTTTAATATTTTCATTTAATTGTCTTAAAAAATCAAAACCAAAGTAATAAATTTTACCATTGTTAATGATTTCTCGATTATCATTTACTGTAATTTGAACATAGTACCATTCATCCGAAACTCTGGGGATATTCATTTGATTAGATGTGAAACGATTATTTAACGACTTCTGGTCTATTTTTCCGGTGAGTATTCCGGTTTTTATCCCAATTTTTGTTTTTTCATCAAGGTGAATAACTTAAACCCAAAGTATAATCTTGATGAGCATAACCATTATTAAGATCCTCGTTTTGATTAAATACATTTCTGCAATCGCCTAAGTCAGAGGTATTTCGACTTAGTAAACCTGTTTTTTTATAATTAATCCCATTGAAGCTTAACCCGGCAGATAAATTATCAGTAAATCTATAACCCGCAAATAAAGAATAAATATCACCTCTAAATTTCAATTCGTTTTGATTAAAAGTGTACTGTGAATTTATAACCTGACCAACGCCTGACTCTAATTGAAGACAATCCCAGGGTATAATAAATATATCATCATAAAATTTATCAATCTGACTGATCCTCTGATAAGTCGCACCAATAAAAAAATTCCCTGATAAAATTTCGCCTGGATTGAAAATAGCTCCGATAGAAAATTTTGGTTCAGGTTCTTCTTTACTTGTGGGGTAATAATAAATTGGTGGATAGACTGGAACTGGTATGTCAGACACATCATGGTTAGAATTTCTTACCTTATCTAAAGGGACAACATAGGGATATATTTCCTCAGTTGTTCTTTTACACCACGGAAATCAATATAAAAAGAATATTTTTCTGTAGTCTCGGTTATTTTTGCTGGATTGATAATGATATTTAAAAAAACATTATCGATAAAACCAGGTGATATATCTTTGAAGTTTCGCAATCCATAGGGATTTAATAACTGACGGTTGAAATAATAATCGCTTGGTTCTAAATTTCGCTCCAGAATAGATTGGGCAAATAAATTAGTAATGGAAAATAAAAGGGAAGAAATTATTAGTTGTTTCATCTCACCCCCCTGAATTTTTGATTTTTAATTTCAGTAAGTACTAAATTTTCTTACAAAATATAAGAATAATCCAATTAAAAAAGCTTAAACCATTTCTCATTGACTTTTTTAATTATGGCCTCATCCATTCTTAAAGGTTCGGGATAACCCTGTTTCCAGGTTGCATCTATTCCCATTATTCCGGAATAAACCGGACTTATTCCAATTAACTTTTGTTCGGTAAAAATGATATCTCTCTCTGCATCAAAGCGAGTGAAAATCCCCCAGATTGTTTTTTCTTGATTGAAGACATCCACATCTTCACTTACAGCTGCAATTATCTTAAATGAACTTAATTCTCTTTGACCAACTAGTTTTTCTATTGTCTCTCTTCCATTTTTTTCAACTTGAAATACAAGAAGAGTATTTTCATAAGTATTAAAGTCACGAATTGTTGGATTTGCTTTCAGTAATATCTTCTTAATCTTATCACCATCAAGCTCCTGTTTAAATTCTGATATTTCATTTTCTGGTTTACTCGTTGCATCAATTACCATTTTACTGCCCAGATTCATTTTAAAACTTGTAAAGTCCAGAGTGTCAAGTGGAACTTTTGGAATCATTACAAAATCAAAATGAGGATCAAAATTTCTTTTAATCTCACGCAAAACAGCTCGAAAGTCTCTCGGATTAATTCCTCTATCAACAAGAATAACGCATTTAGTTAATGAAAGCTGCCCTTCGCCCATAATACTCAGTGCGGTTTTAACAGCTTCTTTATGATATCTTTCATCAACAGATACAACGAGCAAATTATGAAATCCTGCTTCGTAATAAGCCCAGAGTGATTCAATTTCTGGATGAATTAATTTAATCAACGGACCAAGAATTTTTTGTGTCGCATCGCCAAGAAATTTATCCTCCATTGGTGGAATGCCAACTATCGTTGCTGGATAAATTGGATTTTTCGCAGCTGTAATTTTTCTAACTTGAAAAATTGGAAATTCAGCTGCAGCAGAATAATGTCCAAAGTGATCTCCAAATGGTCCTTCCATCCTTCTAAAATTTGCGGGAACAATTCCTTCAAGAATAAACTCAGCATTTGCTGGAACATCAATTTTAATTGACTTAGCTTTTATCATTGGTGTTCTTTTCTTTCTTAAAAATCCAGCAAACATAACTTCATCGATATTTTCGGGAAGAGCCGCAATGGTTGCGAAAAGCATCGCTGGATCTGTTCCAAGTGCAACTGCTACAGGTAAATCTCTCCCAATTTTTTCTGCTTGATAATAATGAAATCCTCCACCTTTTTGAATTTGCCAGTGCATTCCTGTAGTTGCATCATCAAAGACTTGCATCCGATACATCCCTACATTTCTTTTTCCAGTTCTCGGATCATAAGTAAAAACCTGTGGTAATGTGACGAATCTTCCACCATCCTGTGGCCAACATTTTAAGATCGGCAGGTCGCTTAATCTCAAAGGAATTTCCTGAAATTGAGAATAACTTCCAATGGATTTTGGAAATGTAGCTAATACCCTTTTTAGCATTTCTTTTCTTTTTAAGATTTCATTCAATTTAGGTGGAACCAGAACTTCCGCAAACTTTAAAAGTTCGTAACCAAGTTCATCGGGATCTTTTTGCAAAGCAAGTTCAACTCTTCTTTCTGATGCATAAGTATTCATAAGTAAAGGATATTTTGCACCGAATGGTTTTGTGAAGAGTAGAGCTGGTTTGTTCATCAATAAAGCTCGATGAGCTATTTCTGTTACTTCAAGGACAGGGTCAACAGGTTCATCTATTATTAACAGTTCTTGTTCAGCTTTTAATTCGTCTAAGAATTCTTTGAGATTTGTGAAGCTCATAGCCTATTCCAATTTTGTGATTGCTTTTACTTATGCAATTTAATTTATAGTAAGAGAGCATTCAAGGAAACAAAAATGATGAATAAGAAATTCTGAATTTAATCCAGTAAATTGAATCCAGGTTTCCTTTTCTCAATAATCTCCCGCCAGAAGAAAGGCATAACCTTCCAAAGATGAGTGACAGAACAATTGCTTTTGCAGAAAAAGCACTTGAATTTGCTAAACAAATTCTATCACCTGTTCCGTCTTATAATAATGTTGATGAATTGAAAAAGGATCTACTGCTTGCACAACAATTAAGAAATATTTTAAATGCCTTGAATATTCTAGTTGAAAATTTTAGATATAAGTATTGATGTAGGAAATGAGACTTATATTTCAACTCTTACCTTTTACAGTAGTGCAAATGCAGCAGACAGTGTAAATGAGACTATAACAGATTATATTATTGATGAGCTAGGAAAAAATTTTGTTAAAAAATCTAATTCCAGGTAAAATAAACAAAGTTCAAAATAGGCTGTACTTTATGAATAGTTTAATCTGCCAGCCAAAAAAGTTTGCCATTTTTTTATATTAAAAATAAATTAAAATTAGTAAGTTTAAGACAAAAAGCTAAAAGATATTAATGTAAATATGCAAAATGAACAAATTAAATAGGTTTTTATTATGCCAAAATTTCTGGATGAATTAAAAAATTTACTTTTAAGTGATAAAAGATTATGTGTCGATGAATCCTTAGCAAAAAATAAAATAATTGAGCTTGCACTTAAAAATGATAAAGACCTTATAAAATTATTAATTAGTAATGAGAAAATTAAAAATACATTTTTCATAAATGTTGATAATGTTCTGATCTTTGATAAAGAGAAGTTTATTAAATACATATCTACAAAAGAATTTTTGCCAGACTCTTATACTGCTTTTAAGAATAAAATTGGTTTGATTGATGAAAAAGGAGAATTTATCAGCGAGAAAAAAGAGGTTGTGCTTTCCTGGCCTTATAAAGATTGTATTTTAGAAGGAGGGATGACCAAGGAAGACCAGAAACGAGACGAGATTTTCTGAAATGAAACTTTGGCGCCGGATGAAATCAGCAGATTGTTAGATCCAAAAGTTTTTACTAATGCAAAAA
>JBNAWO010000018.1:0-1153 GCA_049699815.1 Ignavibacteria bacterium
TTATGACAAATCGCGTCTATAATTTTAATCCTGGTCCTGCAGTTCTTCCTGAACCCGTTCTAAAAGAGGTTCAAGAAAATTTGATGTCTTTACCTGATGTCGGAATGTCGATACTTGAAATTAGTCACCGTTCATCGACTTTTGAAAATATTTTGAATGAGACAATTGAAAATTTAAGAAAGCTTGCAAACATCCCTCAGAATTACAAAATACTTTTTCTTGGTGGTGGTGCAAGTCTTCAATTCTCAATGGTCCCATTAAACTTAATGCCTCCAAAAAACAAAGCAGACTACATTGTAACTGGTTCATGGAGTAAGAAAGCAGTCAAAGAAGCAAAAAGAGTTGGTATTGTTAACATTGCCGCTTCAACTGAAGAAGAAAACTTCAGGCGAATTCCAAAACAGGAAGAGTTGAAATTAGATCCCAATGCATCATATGTCCATTATACTTCAAACAATACAATTTACGGGACCGAATGGCATTACATTCCAGATGTTGGTCAGGTCCCACTTGTTTGCGATATGAGTTCAGATATTTTTTCTTATCCATTTGATGTTTCAAAATTTGCTTTGATTTATGCTGGCGCTCAGAAGAATCTTGGACCTGCTGGAGTAACTCTGGTGATAATTAGAGATGATATGCTCGAAAGATCACAAGATACACTTCACACAATGTTGAATTATAAAATTCAAGCAGAAAATAATTCGCTCTACAATACACCTCCGGTTTTTGGAATTTATATAGTTGGGCTTGTTGCAAAGTGGCTTTTGAAGCTAGGTGGTTTAGAAGCAATTGCAAAAATAAATGATGAAAAAGCTAAGTTAATTTACGATGCAATTGATAATTCAAATGGATTTTATCGTGGTCATGCTGAAAAAGACAGTCGCTCAAAAATGAATATAACTTTTAGACTGCCAAACGAAGAACTTGAGAAGAAATTTGTGAAAGAAGCGACAGAAAAAGGTTTAGTTGGATTGAAAGGTCATCGATCAGTTGGAGGTTTGAGGGCATCCGTTTATAATGCATTCCCGATTGAAGGTGCAAAAGCTTTAGTTGAATTTATGAAAGATTTTCAGCAGAAAAATTCATAAAGTAATTATTAATACATTGAAAAATCCCTCGCTTAATTTGCGGGGGATTTTTATCTCTAAAA
>JBNAWO010000018.1:1163-29569 GCA_049699815.1 Ignavibacteria bacterium
TGCTATGTTAAAGAATGAATTATTTAATCTTCAAAAAGAAAGAATCTATCCATCTGTTACTCTTTTGATGCCCACATCAAGAATAACTGCTGATGCGAACAAAGAAAAAATTCTGTTAAAAAATTTGGTTGAAGAACTTAAAGATAAATTAAAACAAAAGGTTAACCGTCAAGACGCTGAGATGATCCTTGAAAAAATTAATCAGGTGATCAACGAAATTGATTTATTCAGGTTGAGTGAAGGGCTCGGAATTTTTATTAACGAGAAGAGAGCATTTTATATAAAATTCCCATTCAAAGTTCCACAGATGGTTGTAATTGACGATACATTCGAAACCAAATTTTTGATCAAACAATACAACCGTTCTATTGAATATTATCTCTTAAACTTGAATGAAAAAGATACAAATCTTTTCAAAGGATTTGGTGAAGTTCTTGAACCGGTTCAGTCCAATGATTTTCCGTATACTATTGAGGATGTAGTTGATTTAAAATATGATCAAGGAACCTGGGGTTATGAATCAGCTCAGCTTGAAAGAATTCGTCAATATGTTAGAGAATCGTTTAAAAGTTTCAGTAAAAATGTTGACCCTAACAATTTTTTGATTATTTCAGGCGTGACAAAATTAGTTTCATTATTTGAAGAATTAATTGATTACAAAAATCTTATTGGCAAGATTGAAGGGAGTTACAATTCTACAAACCTGAATGAACTTGGCAAGAAAGCTAATAAGATTGTGGAAGAATTTATTGCAAATCAAAGAGAAAAATATTTGAGTGAGTTCAAAGAAAGTTTTGGTTATGGTAAAGCAGCATTTGGTTTACTTGATATCTGGAATCTTGCAAATCAAGGCAGAGTTGAAATTTTACTAGTTGAAGAGAATTACCATCAACCGGCGAAATTTGAAGGAAATCAGCCTGTATTAGTATCTGAAACCAATGATCCTTATGTAATCGAAGATTTAGTTGATGAAGTTATTGAAATTGTTTTTATGCAAAAAGGCAAAGTTTATTTTTATGAAAATGGAAAACTGAAAGATTATCAAAAGATTGGTGCAATTTTAAGATATTGATTAACGATTTTATTTTTTATCTAGCTTGAGTTTAAAACAACCAAGGGATAATCGAAAGATTATCCCTTTTTTATTTTGAGGCGCGGGCCGGATTCGAACCGGCGAATAAAGGTTTTGCAGACCTCTCCCTTAGCCACTTGGGTACCGCGCCAATTTTTCAAATTCACTATATAAAAATAAAAATCCCGATGCTTGTTTCATCGGGATTTTTTTGAGCGGGAAACGGGACTCGAACCCGCGACATTCACCTTGGCAAGGTGACGCTCTACCAACTGAGCTATTCCCGCAGTTCATATTTTTTAAGAACGATTTTCTTTCAAAGGCAATGCAAATATAATTCATAAGATGAATTCAATCAAGACGAGATTGGTATTATAAATCAATGCAAATTATTCTAAAAGGTATCCTATTATAATGAACAAAATCAATCTGAGTTTTGTTTTAGAAAAAAAGAAAAAATTTGACTCCAATAAAAGAGAATATTATGAATAAAAATAAGCCCAATCGCCTAATTAATGAAAAAAGTACTTATCTCAGGCAGCATGCTTATAATCCAATTGACTGGTTTCCCTGGTCTGATGAAGCATTTGAAATTGCAGAAAGAGAAGATCGTCCAATTTTTCTAAGTATTGGATATAGTTCCTGTCACTGGTGTCATGTAATGGAAAAAGAGAGTTTTGAAGACGATGAAATTGCTAAAATATTAAATGAGAATTTTGTTTCAATTAAAGTTGATCGTGAAGAGTTGCCGGATGTAGATAATTTTTATATGAACTATGTAACTGCCACAACAGGAAGTGGTGGTTGGCCTTTAAGTGTTTTTCTTTTTCCGGATAAAACTCCATTTTTTGGTGGGACTTATTTTCCACCTGTTGCAAAATATGGTAAGCCTTCATTTAAGGATGTATTGATTTCTGTTTTGAATTTCTATCGAAATAAAAGAGATGAGCTGACAAAACTAAAAACAGAAGTTAATTCTTTTTTAATCAGATCGTTTATTCCTGAATCCTCATTAGAACAAATTGAAAAAGAAAAAATCAAAGATGCTTTTCAGGTAATCGTAAATAATTACGATTGGGTTAATGGTGGTTGGGGTAAAGGTGCAAAATTTCCAATGTTTCCAGTTTTGAATTTTTTGATTGATTACTTTGCTGCTTTTAGCGAGTCAAATGCAATTAAAATAGTCGAATATAATCTGACCAAAATTCTTACAGGTGGAATTTATGATCACATCGGTGGAGGAATGCATCGTTATACCGTTGATAATCAATGGATTGTCCCTCATTACGAAAAAATGCTTTATGATAATGCTCAGTTAGTTGAAGTTCTATCAAAATTTTTAATACTCAGGGATAATGAGTTCTTCAAATCGAAATTGATTGAGACAATCGAATTTTTATTGAAAGAGATGAAAAATTATTCAGGCGGATTTATTTCCGCTATCGATGCTGATTCAGAAGGTGAAGAAGGGAAATATTATTTGTGGAACTATCACGAATTAAAAAATGCAATCGAAGAAAAATTCGATAGTGATTTATTCTTCAATTATTTCCAGTTTAATCTGATTGAGAAACAAAAAGGTATCGGAAATATATCATTGAAAAAAATTCCTGACCAGAATGACTCAATTTTACTTCAAGAATTAAATTTAATTCTTAATCATCTAAGTGAAATTAGATCAAGAAGGATTCCACCTGAAAAAGATAACAAGGTTTTAACCGATTTGAACTCACTTTTAATATCAGCTTTGAGTTATTCGTATCGGTCAACTTTAATCGAGAAATACTTTTTTGAAGCAGTAGAAATTTACGAATTTTTAAATGACAAAATGTTTATTGATGGAATCCTTTATCACTCTTTTGTTGATGGTCAAACTAAAATAAATGGATATGCTGAAGATTACTTTGGTTTTATTTCAGCCTTAGTTGATTTGTACGAAATTACTTTTGAAGAGAAATACTTACAGCAAGCTTTTAGTTTGCTTAAAATAGCTCTTGAAATGTTTTATGATAGTTCAAGAAATATGATTTATCAACAATCAAAAAATAGTTTATTGCCCATCAGAACAAGCGAAAACAAAGATTATTCAAAACCATCTTCAACTTCACTTGCTATTACAGTTTTATTTCGAATTGGAAAATTTTATGAAGATGAAAAAATGATTGAAGTTGCGAAAAGTTTAATTCAAAATAATTTTAAAGAAGCTCTTGACTATCCTTTTGGTGCTGGAAAATTTCTCTCGTCTTTATTAAATGAGATTGTTCCATCAAAGGAATATATTTTAGTAGAAGGAACTGATAATTCACAGTTTTCCAACATCAAGAAATTTTTATTGCGTTCAATTCATCCTTGCCAGATAATCTTTTATAAACAAAAAAACTCCTCATTTAATTTTTCATATCTTGAGAATAAAACTCCTGTCAATTCAAGATTGGCTCTGTACATCTGTGAAAATTTTGCATGCAAAAATCCTATTGTTGAATTAGGTGATTTAAGTTAACGACTACAAATTTCTCTCTCTCAAAATTTTATTAAATTGAATTGATATTTTTCGAGGATTAATGATAAAAATTGAAAGATTAAGTTTTTCCTATCCAGGATCAGAAAAAGAAATTTTAGTAAATATTAATCTCGACTTTAATCAAAATCAATTTACAGTTATTCTGGGACCAAACGGTTCGGGAAAGACAACTCTTATAAAATTAATCGCTCGATTGCTCAAACCTACTTCTGGAAAATTATATTTATTGGATCAACCTTATGATAAAATTTCTGCCCAGGAATTTTATAAGTTAGTCAGTTATGTACCGCAAAAGTTTTATTCAATCTATCCTTACACAGTGTTTGAAATTATTTTAATGGGTAGAAGTTTGCATTTCAATTTCTTAGGATTTGAAAATCAGGAAGATATACAAAAGGTTAATGAAGTATTAAAACTACTTGAGATTGAACACCTTCTCAAGAAAAGAATTACGGAAATAAGCGGCGGTGAACTTCAAAAAGTAATTCTTGCCCGTTCAATTATTCAGGATACAAAAATTCTATTACTTGATGAGCCGAACACTCACTTAGATTTAAAACATCAGATTCAGGTCTTTAAATTATTAAAAAATCTTCAATCAACTGGAAAAACAATTATCGCAGTTTCCCACGACATAAATCTTGCTTCATTTTATGCTGATAGACTTATTTTTTTAAAAGATGGAAGTGTGAGATATGATGGAGATATAAATACAGTTTTGAAAGAGGAAATAATAGAAGAAATTTTTGAGGTCGAAAATAAAGTTGTTTTCGATCCGATTGAAAATATTCCCCAATTAATCATTAAACCTTTGTGGAAAAAATCTTGAATAATTTGACTTCATTAAAAAAAATCTCACTTATATTGGTTGCAATTTTCGGAGAAGTTGCTTCACTTGTATTTATATACTTCGTAAAATATAGAACGCATAATCTTTCATTGAGCAATTTTGATTTAAATTTTACCGGAAACATTTTAAATCTCATCATTATTGGGTTGATAATTTTTGTTTTGATTATTTCACTCTTTACTCAGAAGCATATAAAACTGTTTGATCTTCAGGTCTATTTAAATTTACTTTTTCTTTCTTTATTGTTTCTGCTTTTGCTGACTTTTTTGCTTTCAAAAGATTTTTATGCTTTAAAGATGTTAAGTTCAAATGAGTATGAGTTTGAGAAAGTAGTAAGCGTTTTAATCTGGCTTATATATTTTTTCATAAAACTTGTTGGTTTAAATTATCTAATTCTCAAACTTTTTCGGGTTAAAAGTGCTCTGATACCTAAAATTATTTTGCTGACAGCATTTCAGACAGCTGTGATAATTATTTTCGCTTTCTTCAAAATTTTTATCACTTCTAAATCAGGCGAAGAATATTATCTTAAAAAGGATGAGAAATTTGATGCAATAGTTGTTCTTGGTGCTGCTGTCTGGAAGGGAAATATTCCAAGTCCGATTTATGCAGGTCGCCTCAATAAGGCCATTGATTTACTCGAAAAGAATTTTTCAAATCGGGTCATTTTAACAGGTAGTAATGCTCCATTTGAACTCTCGGAATCAAAGGTTGGAAAAATTTACTTAGAGCAAAAAGGAGTAAGCCCAAATAAAATTTATATTGAAGAGACAACAACTAGCACAATTGAACAAATTCATTTTATTAAAAACGAAGTGATAGGTGAAAGGAAATTCAAAAAAGTGATTTTAGTTAGCGATGCCTTTCATCTTCCGAGAGTAATTGAAATCTCAAAATTTTTATCAATTGAGATAAAAGTAGCTCGTTCAAATTTGAAGATTGAATTGATAAATAATATCTGGTATCGGATTAAAGAATCTATTTTGCTTGCAATCTTTTGGCTGTTCGCCGTTTGATTCAAGTTTCTGAAATTTTCATTAATAACTTATTTTCGTATCAATTATGGCTGGAAAAAGAGTTAAATATATTTTTATTACAGGTGGAGTTGTTTCTTCTCTAGGCAAAGGAATAACTGCTGCATCACTCGGTTTACTTTTGAAATCGAGAGGATATCGAGTTACAATTCAAAAATTTGATCCATACATTAATGTAGATCCTGGCACTATGAGTCCTTTTCAGCATGGCGAAGTTTATGTAACTGACGATGGAGCTGAAACAGATCTTGATTTAGGTCACTATGAAAGATTTTTAGATATCATTACAACTCGACATAACAACACCACTGCGGGTCAGGTTTATTTTGAAGTAATTACAAAGGAAAGAAGAGGAGATTATCTCGGCGCAACAGTTCAGGTAATTCCACACATAACAGATGAAATCAAGAAGCGAATCACATTTCTTGGAAACAGCGGCGATTATGACATCGTGATTACTGAAATCGGCGGCACAGTCGGCGACATTGAAAGTCAACCTTTTATTGAAGCGATGAGACAAATTATGCTTTCTTTGGGCAGGAAGAATTCACTTTGCATTCATGTGACTTTAGTGCCTTTTATTGCTGCATCAGGTGAATTGAAAACAAAACCAACTCAACACTCAGTCAAAAATTTACTTGAGATGGGTGTTCAACCAGACATTATCGTTTGCCGGTCAGAAAAAAAATTACCAAAAGAGATAAAATCAAAAATTGCACTATTCTGTAATGTTCAGCCAAATGAAGTAATCTCGGCTTATGATTCGTTTTCAATTTATGAAGTCCCATTAATTTTATTAAAAGAAAAATTAGATGAATTGGTGCTTGAAAAACTTCATCTTAATTTAGGCAAATTAAAAATTGATAAATGGATTAACTTTGTTGAGAGAATTAAAAAACCTGAAGATGAAGTCAACATAGGAATTTGTGGTAAGTATGTTGATTTGCACGATGCTTATAAAAGTATAACTGAAACATTTGTCCATGCTGGAGCAGAAAATAATTTAAAAGTCAATTTAATCTGGTTAAGCGCTGAAAAGTTCGAATACGAGGATCCAGCAGAACTACTAAAAAATGTTCACGGTCTTCTTGTTCCCGGCGGATTTGGCGAAAGAGGAATTGAGGGAAAAATTAGAGCAATTAAGTTTGCGAGAGAAAATAAGATTCCCTTTTTTGGAATCTGTTTAGGGATGCAATGTGCGGTAATTGAATTTGCTAGAAATGTTTGTGGTTTAAAACAAGCCAACAGCACTGAGTTTCGAAAAACGAGACAAAATGTAATTGATTTAATGCCTGATCAAAGGAAAATAAAAGATTTAGGTGGAACAATGCGGTTAGGTGCATATCCCTGCATTATTGAAAAAGGCACTAAAGCTTATGAGGCTTATAAAAGTGAATTGATTTCCGAAAGACATCGTCATCGATATGAACTAAATAATAAGTTTAGAAAAATTTTGCAAGATAATGGAATGATTTTCAGTGGTTTATCACCTGACGGAACATTGGTAGAAATAATTGAGCTCAAAGATCATCCCTGGTTTCTTGGTTGTCAATTCCATCCAGAATTAAAATCTCGAGCTTTGAGAGCTCATCCACTTTTTAGGGAATTTGTTAAAGCGTCTTATAAATACAAAACTTCTCAGCTTACCAAATGATAACAAGATCGATTTTATTCCTTCTTGTTTTAATGGCTTTTGCATTTTCTCAGAATTCAAATGATTATGAAATAAATTTAAAACAATCACTTGATCTTGTTTTTAATTTTAAGTTTAATGAAGCTGAAAATCATTTTTCCGAATTGTCGAAATTAAACAACAATGATGCCCGGCCTTTCCTTTATCTCTCAAATATCTATGTTTGGAAATACATTGGCGATAAGCAGAAATCTGATTTTGAAAAATTTGAAAGTCTAAGTAAAAAAACCATTGACAAAGCAGAAGAAATTTTAAAATCAAACAAAAATGATCGATGGGCTTATTTTTGTTTATCGAGTGTTTATGGGTATCGTGCTTTGATGTTTTTTATGAATAGACAATATATCGATGGTTTATGGGCTGCACAAAAATCGATCAGCTGGACAAATGATTTAATTGAACTCGATCCAAAATTTTATGATGGTTATTTGTGGAGAGGGCTATTTTATTTTTCACTTCATCAAGTTCCGTCATCATTGAAAAGTTTTCTGAGTATTGTTGGTTTAAGTGGAGATATAAAGCAAGGACTGCGGGATGTACAACTTGTTGCTTCTCGTGGAAATTTTGCAAAGGTCGAAGCGATGTATTTCCTATCACAATTTTATTCCGGTTCACTAAATGAAAATCAAAAAGCATTCGATTTGCTGAATGAATTAGCTTCAAAGTATCCGAAAAATGAATTATTTACCTATTCCGCAGCAGTTGAATTGATGAAATTGCATCGAATTGATGAAGCTAAACATTATCTGCAAAAAATCATTTCTAATAATTCAGTTGAGATTTCTGCTGTAAAAGAATTGAGTTACTTCTTAATGGGCGATTGTAACTTTTTTCAAAATAATTTTCCTGAAGCAATTTCAAATTATAATCTATTCGTCAGTAAATACAATCAAAATCAATATAAACCAACTGCACATTTTCGTAACGCTGTTTCTTATTATTTCCTCAATAATCGTGAGAAAGCAAAAAAGAATTTTGAGAGTTCCATTTCAATCGATTCAAAGTTAAGCGAGGACAAATTTCACTCACGATATGCAAAGAAAATATTGAATTCAAATTTTGACGAGGCTATTCTGAAAATTTTTTATGCATGGAATTTTCTTCGTTCAGGGCAATTCAAAACTTCAATAACTCAGCTTGATGAAATTTTAAAATCAAATCTTGATGATGATAAGCGAATAGTTGCGACTTATTTGAAAGGTTTGAACTATTATAAGTTAAATGATACAGTGAACGCAAAAAAGTTTTTAAGAGAAGCTGTTCAAATAAACTCTAAAGAAGAAGTGTGGGCAAAAGCATTTGCGTATTTATATCTCGCAAGAATTGAATTCAATCAGAAAAACTTATCACTTGCTGAAAATTATATTTCAAAAATTTTTAATCTTGATGATTTTGATTTTGAAAGTTCGGTAAAATCTCAGGCTAAAAATTTGCAGGAGAGGATTAAAAATAATTTTTGATTGGCATTAAATTTCATAAAGTTTTTTTCATTAAATATCTAAAAATTCCTTAAAAAATTGATAAAATTTTAATCATTAACTAAATTGCATCACCATTTGAGATGAATGTTGAAAGATTTAGAATTTGTGTTTTTGCATCTGGTAGAGGTTCAAATTTGCAGGCAATAATTGATGGGGTTGAACAGGGTAAATTAAATTGTGAGATTGTTTTTGTATTGAGCAATAACTCGAGTTCTGGTGCTTTAGAAATTGCGAGAAGAAAAAACATCCCTGCATTTCATCTCAGTGAAAAAGTTTTTCATAAAAATAGTTTTGAAGATTCTCTTATTGAATTGCTTGACAGATACAAACCTGATTTAATTGTGCTTGCTGGTTATATGAAGCTTGTTCCACTATCAGTTATTAAAAAATTTCGAAATAGAATTATTAACATTCATCCGGCGTTATTGCCAAAGTATGGTGGAAAAGGAATGTATGGAATGAATGTTCATAATGCTGTCTTTCAAGCTGGTGATAAAATTTCGGGAGTAACGATTCATCTTGTAAATGAAAATTATGATGAAGGCAAAATAATTTATCAGGAAGAAATAGATATCTCCGATTGCAAAAATCCCGAGGAAATTGCTGAAAGAATTTTAAAACTTGAACATCGAGTTTATCCAGAGATAATTCAAAAAATAATTAATGGACAGATAAATCTAGATAATTGAAATGATAAATTTATTACCAATTAAACGGGCTTTGATAAGTGTTTATGATAAATCAAATTTGATTGATTTAGTCAGGATACTTAAAAAATTTGAAATAGAAATTTTTTCAACTGGTGGAACTTTTGAATTTCTTAAAAATGAATTTCCAACCGTAAAGCCACTGAGTGAAATTTCAGGTATTTCGTCTCTAATTGATGGAAGAGTAAAAACCCTTCATCCTTCAATTCATGCTGCAATTCTTGCAAGGAAAGATTCAGAAAAACATTTGAGTGAATTAAAAGAAGCTGGTATTGAGCCGTTTGATCTCGTGGTTGTTAACTTCTATCCATTTGAAAATGTAATTAATAAAGAACAAGTTTCAGAGCTTGAAGTGATTGAAAACATTGATATCGGTGGACCAACACTTGTTCGCTCAGCGGCAAAAAATTATGAATCGGTTATTGTCTTATCTTCAGTCAGTCAGTATGATCCTTTTATCAAAGAATTGAAAAAACATAATGGATTTACAACTGTCGATTTTCGGAGAATGCTTGCGGCTGAAGCTTTTCAAAGAATTGTAGAATATGATGTTGCGATTAGTAATTACTTTAACAAAGAAGTTAATTTGAACATTACTTTACCACTTGAAAAAATTCTTCGTTATGGTGAAAATCCTCATCAAAGTGCAAAGTTGTATGGGAATTTTCTTAAAACATTTCAGCCTATTCACGGTAAAGAACTTTCATATAACAATATCTTAGATATTGTTTCTGCTACTGAGCTTGTTTTTGAATTTAATCAAATTGCCTGTGTAATTATTAAACATAACTCACCATGTGGTGTTGCAATTGGAAGTTCGGTTCCTGAATCATTTGAAAAGGCGTTGAAGTGTGATCCAGTCTCAGCTTTTGGAGGAATTATTGCTTTCAATAAAAAGGTTGATAAATTAACCGCAGAAAAATTAAATGAAATTTTTCTTGAAGTTGTAATTGCACCTGAATTTGATGATGATGCTCTGGAAGTATTAAAGAAGAAAAAAGATAGACGCATAGTTTTAGTTGATAGGAACTACAGGAATAAAAAATCTTTTTACAATTCAATTGATATTCGTTCAGTTTTGGAAGGGTTGCTTATTCAATCAAAAGATAACATTGTTATAAATCGAAATGAACTTGAGTTTGTAACTTATCAGAGACCCGATGAAAGTGAACTTGATGATATGATTTTTGCTTTCACTGTTGCAAAGTATGTCAGATCAAATGCAATAGTTTTTGCAAAGAATGGAATGACGCTGGGAATTGGTGGTGGACAAACTTCGAGAGTTGATTCAGTAAAAATTGCAATTATGAAAGCAAATGAATTCAATCACAATCTTGAAAATTCTGTAGTTGCTTCAGATGGATTTTTCCCGTTTGTTGATTCGGTTGAGATTGCATCAAAGGCTGGTGCAAAATCATTCATTCAGCCTGGAGGATCGATAAGAGACTCAGAAGTAATCAAATTTGCAAATGACAATAATTTAAAAATGGTATTAACAAAAATTCGGCACTTTAAACATTAGGATGATATATGGGAATTTTTAATATTTTTTCTTCAGACATCGCAATAGATCTTGGAACAGCAAACACTTTGATTTACATCAAAGGCAAAGGCATAGTTCTAAATGAACCTTCAATTGTTGCGTTTGATAAAAACACAAAGAGAATTATTGCAGTAGGAAATCAAGCAAAGGAAATTCAAGGTAGAGAGCATCGTGATGTTAGGGTGAGTCGACCGCTTCGAGATGGAGTCATCGCAGATTTTGAAATTGCTGAAGGAATGCTGAGGACCTTCATCAAAATGGCTAAGGGCGGATTTCTCCCGAGCAGAAGAATTGTAATCGCAGTCCCAACTGGAATTACTGAAGTTGAAAAACGAGCTGTGAGAGATTCAGCTGAACACGCAGGAGCAAAAGAAGTTCATTTAATTGCTGAACCAATGGCTGCAGCAATTGGAATTGGTTGTGATGTTGAATCGCCAGTAGGAAATATGATTGTAGATATTGGTGGTGGAACAACTGAAATTGCTGTAATCGCACTTTCAGGAATTGTAACTGATGAATCAATACGTATAGCAGGCGACGAAATGAATAATGCAATTATTCAATTTTTTAAGAAGAATTATAATATTTTAATTGGTGAAAGAACTGCTGAGATGATAAAAATTCAAGTCGGTTCAGCTATGGAAATAGCTGAAGAAATAACTATCCAGGTTAAAGGTCGAGATCTTGTTCAAGGAATTCCAACATCAGTCGAAGTTAGCTCCGAAGATATTCGTATTGCATTAAAAGAACCAATCGATCAAATTGTCGAAGCTGTTAAAGTTACACTCGAAAAAACTCCACCAGAGTTGAGCGCCGATATACTTGACCGTGGAATAATGTTAACCGGTGGAGGTGCATTACTTAAGGGTCTGGATGAGCGAATTAGAATGGAGACAAATCTTCCAGTTCATGTTGCTGAAGACCCTTTAACTGCAGTTGTTCGTGGTGTCGGTAAAGTCCTCGAAAATTTCGATAAGTATGAAAAAGTTTTAATCCGAAGTAGAAGATATTGAGATGATTTATTGGTTAATCAGATTTATAAATAATTATCGACAATATGTAATCTTTTCAATTCTCATACTGGCTTCATTGTTTTTATTGAGCTTAAATGATTCAAGAGAAATTTCAAACCTTCGAAAAGTATCATTCATTTTCTATGGATTGATTGATTACATAAAATCTCCTTTCGAAGATTTTGCCTATGCAAAAACAGAACTCGAAATTTTGAAAAAAGAAAATGCTGAACTTATTCAACAACTTTTGCGATTAAAAGAATATGAAAAAGAAAGGGATCAGCTCATTGAACTTCTAAAGTTTGAAAAAGAAAATCCAATAAAATTGATAAATGCAAAAGTTATTTTGAAATCAAGTGATCCAGCAGGGAATAAATTCATTTTAGACAAAGGAAAAAAAGAAGGAGTAAAATTAAATTCAACTGTATTTAACTCATCGGGTTTAATTGGTTATGTTTCAAATTTGACAGAAAATTATTCTGTCGTTCATACGATAAATAATCTTAATATAAGAATAAGTGTGAAGAATGAACGATCTGGTGCACTTGGTATTTTAAGTTGGGATGGTGAAAAATTTAAAATTTATAATGTAAATAAATCAGCCGATGTAAAAGAAGGAGATTTATTTGTCACATCGGAATTTAGCTCGTTGTTTCCACCAGGATTGCCAGTAGCTAAAGTCACTTACGCTTCACAAACGGGTGAAATTTTGTTTTATGACATAACAGCTAAACCAACTTGTGATTTATCGAATGTGAAATTTTGTTTAATTGAATTATCTGATCTTGAAAAACTTAAACTAAACTTCTTATTGAAATAAAGTGAATGATAGAATTTTAAAGTCGGTATTTTATTTGTTTTTGATTTTACTCTTTCAGTTGATTGTTGTTGAGATAATTTCGTTTAATTACATAAAACCAGATGTTTTATTAATAGGGTTGATTTATTTCACGCTGATAAACGGACAAATCGCTGGAATGATCTCCGGTTTTATATTTGGATTATTGATGGATATTTTAAGTGGTGGAGTTCTGGGAGCAAATGCAATTTCAAAACTGATAGCAACATTTTTCGCTGGATTTTTTTCAAGGGAAGATGTTAATGAAAGAGAAGTGATTTCAACTGGATTTTTTATCGTTCTTTTAATTTCATCTTTGATTGAAAAACTTGTTTATATTTTTGTGACGAGCAGCGTAGATTTTAAGTATATTATTTTAGTTTATTTAAATTATGGATTGGTCCCAACTTTTGTTACAATGGTATTTAGTCTTTTCTTATTATTCTTCACGAGAAAGAGTGAGGTGAGATAATGACTCCGATAAGAGAAATATCGGCACAGGTGAGAACAAGCATTATCTCGATATTAACAATTGTGATGTTCTTCACTCTTGGATTTAGACTCTATCAAATTCAGGTTATCGAAAGAGAAAAGTATCAAAAGACATCAGAGCAAAATGCTATTAAAGAAAAAATAATAGAGCCATATAGAGGAATTTTTTACGATAGAAACTGGAAGGTTTTGGTTGATAATCGCCCTGGTTTTACTCTCAGAATAATTCCATATTATTTAGACACAACTGTAATACCTTTGATTGAAAATTACTTTAAATTTAAACCAGGATATATTAAATACTTATTGAGAGCGAATAAAAATTTTTCACCGTTTATTCCAATTAGACTCCAAAGGGGATTAACATTTGAACAAATTAGCTGGCTCGAAGAAAATAAAGAACAACTTCCAGGTGTAGAATATATTATTGATATGGAGAGATCTTATCCTTTCGGAGTAAGGGGTTCCCATCTATTTGGGTATTGTAAAGAAATTTCTCGTAAAGAACTTGAAGAGAAAAAAGATTATTACATTATGGGCGATTTTATCGGTCATAATGGATTGGAAAAATATTACGAAGAGTTTCTGAGAGGTGTAAAGGGTAAACAATTAGTTTATGTCGATTCGAGAGGTAGGGAAGTTGGTCCAGTTAACAACGGAAAAAACGATATTAAACCTATCTCGGGATATAATGCACAACTTACAATTGACGGTGAACTTCAAAAGTTAGCTGAAGAATTGTTAGCTGAGAAAAGCGGTGCAATTGTTGCAATTGATCCATCAAATGGAGAAATTTTAGCTCTCGTTAGTAAACCAGATTTTGATTTATCATATTTTTCTAGTCTAACTCCTGCTTCGATCTGGCGAGAGTTGAGTTCGGATAAGAACAAACCATTATTTAATCGAGCCACAAGTTCAATCTATCCACCAGGTTCCTGTTTCAAACCAATTAATGCTATTGCTGCATTAAATGATGGGGTGATTGATGAGAAATTCACTTATTCCTGCGGAGGTGGTTATAATTTTGGAAATCACTTTTATAAATGTATGGGCACTCATGGTCCAATAAATGTTGTTCATGCCATCGAAAAATCTTGCAACACTTTCTTTTATAATTTGATTATGAAAAATGGATTTGAGAGGTGGACAAAGTACGGTAAAATCTTTGGTTTTGGTCAAAAAACAGGAATAGATATTTATGAAGAAGCTTCTGGTATCCTTCCTTCAGTGGAATACTACAATAAAGTTTATGGTAAAGGTAGATGGACAAAAGGTTTTATTGTAAGTCTGGGAATTGGACAGGGAGAACTTGGAGTTACTCCGCTTCAAATGGCTGTGTATGTTTCTGCGATAGCTAATGGTGGAACACTTTATAGACCACATGCGGTCAGAAAACTTTTTAATCCAGAAGCCAATCCGAAAGAGATTACAATTCCCATAGAAGGGAAAAAACTTCCAATTAAATCGGAAGCAATAGAATTAGTGAGACAGGGAATGTTTCTGGTGGTTAATGGTGCCGGAACAGCGCCGCATGTCCGAATCCCGGGAATTAATGTAGCTGGTAAAACTGGAACTGCTCAAAATCCGCACGGAAAGGATCATGCCTGGTTCATTGGATTTGCACCATTTGAGAAACCAAAAATTGCAATTGCAGTGATAGTTGAAAATGCAGGATTTGGTGGTGCAGTTGCTGCACCAATTGCCAAACAATTAATCGAATTTTATCTGAAATACAAAATTAAAAATGTTCAAGATCTGGCAGCCAACAAAAATTAAATCCGAGAAAATAGAAGGTGGCGTTGCAAAAAGTCTGGATTTGTACCTTCTTATTTCTTCAATTGTTATTATCATAATTGGATTATTGTCAATTTATAGCTCAACCTACAACATTTCATATCTTCATATTAATTTTTATAAGCAACTAGTTTTTGCAATAATTGGTCTCGTGATTTGTTTAATTGTTTATAATCTCCCTCTGAAAGTTTTTAATCTTGCGGCTGTTCCGTTTTATATTCTTTCAATTTTGTTGCTAGTGATTGTTCTGATTGTTGGAAAGAAAGTATCGGGAAATCAGAACTGGATTAACATTGGTTTCTTTTCTCTTCAACCTTCTGAAATTTCTAAGCTTGCTGTCATTCTGATGCTTTCAAGTATTTATTCAAAAAAGAATTTTGATATTAATTCAATAAGAGGATTTTTAACGGTAAGTTTGATAGTGGGAATTCCAGCCGGCTTGATTGTGCTTCAGAAAGACATTGGGACGGCTATAGTTTATTTCTCAATCTTTCTTTTCGGATTATTCTGGAATGGACTTTCAGGTTTTTCAGTATTTGTGCTAGTTAGTCCAATATTTGTTGCATTCTCTTCTTTACTTGGACTAATCCCATTAATCATCTCACTGATACTTGTAATTACAATTTTATTTTACTTTAAAAGAGATTTTTTTCTTTCACTTGGAATTTTTGGTCTTAATTTATCTGCAGCGATACTGGTAGAATTATTTTTAAAATTTTTATCGCCTCATCAGATAAATCGAATAAAAAATTTCCTTGATCCTAATTACGATCCGCTTGGAAGTGGATACAATGCTTTGCAGGCTAAAATTGCTGTTGGTTCAGGTGGATTATTCGGCAAAGGTTTTCTTTCAGGAAGCCAGACACAATTGAAATTTATTCCAGAACAATGGACAGATTTTATTTTTTGTGTTGTTGGAGAAGAATTTGGTTTTGTAGGCTCGATTTTAGTTCTGGTTCTTTATTTTATTATTATATCAAGACTGCTTTATATTGCAAGGACAACAGATTCTGTATTTCGAAGCAGTGTGATGATTATGATGATATCCGTTTTTCTAACTCACATTTTTATTAACATTGGTATGACGATTGGTTTAGTGCCTGTAATTGGTATTCCGTTACCTTTAATGAGCTATGGAGGTAGTGCACTTGTTACCAATATGATAATGATTGCAACTGCTCTTAATTTTTATCGGCAACGTACTTCTTATGCTTGAACTCAATCAACTTTATTATTTAATTTTGAAAAAATTTTAAATAAAAACTTCATAAGTGAGGTTAAAATGAAAAACAAAATACTTCTTACCTTCCTGACAATTTTCCTTACAACTCAGTTAATATTTGCAGGTAATACAGGGAAAATTGCCGGCAGAGTAATCGACAAAGACACAAAAGAACCAATTCCATTTGCAAATGTCATTGTTGAAGGAACTCAACTCGGTGCAGCTACAAATCTCAATGGTGAGTTTGTAATTCTTAATGTACCTCCTGGAGTTTATAGTGTAACTGCGTCAGTTGTTGGTTATCAGAAACAAACGATTAAAGATGTAAGAGTAAATGTTGATTTTACTACAAGATTAGAATTTGCTCTTACTCAGGGTTCAATCGATTTACCTCCTGTAGTAGTTCAGGGAGAGCGTAATCCATTAATTAGACAAGATTTAACTAATCCAGTCGCTTCAATTACAAGTGACAAAATTGATGAATTGCCAGTAGATCAAATTGCTGATGTAATTAAACTGCAAGCTGGTGTTGTTGTTGGAAATGATGGGGATATTCATATTCGTGGCGGCTATGGAAATGAAATTGCTTACACTCTTAATGGAATTACATTAAATGATCCTTATGGGAATAGAAGAGCAGTTGGTCTAGCGACAAACGCAGTTCAAGAAGTCTCTGTTTCTAGTGGGACTTTCAGCGCAGAATATGGAAATGCTCTTAGTGGTGTCGTTAACTATGTGACCAAAGAAGGTCCTTCGAAATATACTGGTAGTATTCGAGCCTACAGCGGTGATTATGTAACAAATAAAACGGATCTTTTTGAAAATCTTGATAAGATTGATCCATTTAATAGAGCTCGAACAGAATTTACATTTGGCGGTCCCTTACCACTATTTTCTCGTTATGTGAGTTTCTTTATCTCTTCGGTATATGAAGATTTTAAAGGTTCACTCTACGGCAAAAGACTTTATAATCCTACTGATTCATATCTGGAGAGAAATAATTTCAGATCAAGTGATCCACGATATGGTAAATCAACACAAAGTTATTTCTTTAATCCTTACAGCAAAACAGATTCGTCTGGATTACCAACTGGTGATGGTGCCTGGGTCCCGATGAATTGGTCCAGATCTTTTAACTTTCAAGGAAATTTTATCATCAAACCAGTTCCAACAATCAAATTCAAATATGAATATGTTTATGATAAAGGAACTTCACAGGATTTTCAAAGGTCTTACAAATACAATCCTGATGGAAGACCAACAAATTATTCCAATGGATACATTCATGCATTTGATTGGACACACACGGTTTCGAATAATCTTTTCTATACATTAAAATTATCTTATGGAACGAATTATTATAAATCTTATCTTTATGAAGATCCTTATGACCCGAGATATTTACCATCACTCTATGCAAGGACACTCGGAAACACAACTTTCTTAGCAGGTGGAACTGACAATTCAAGATTCTTTAGGAAGACACAGACTCTAGGAATTAAAGGTGATCTTGTTGCTCAGTTGTTTAATGTTCACGAAATTAAGATGGGATTTGAAATTCGCAGACATCGATTAAATGTTGAAAGTTATTCAGTTCAGGTTGGTTACATCAATAATCAAGGCTTATTCACAACTCTAAATCCAGCAACATTATTATATGACAGTGTACAACTTGTCAGAAGAATACCAAGTGATACCTCACTTTATACAAGTTATGAGAGATTGCCTGTTCAAGCTGCAGCATATATTCAGGATAAAATTGAACTGGCATCTTCTATGATTTTGAATGTTGGATTAAGATATGAATACTTCAATCCTGCAGCGCAATACAATCCAAATGTAAGTAAAGATTTGAGCGACTTAAAAGCTGGAAGCATTACAAGAAGTGCAACTGATGTAAAACCAAAACATCGTTTAAGTCCAAGAGTTAGTGTTTCATATCCTATTACTGATAGAGGTGTGATCAGATTTTCTTATGGACACTTTTATCAGGTCCCGTCTTTATCTAGTCTTTATGCAAATCCTTATTTCTATGTTGCTAATTTTGGTGAGAATCCGACATTTGGAAATCCAAATGTGGAACCTCAAAAAAGTGTTCAATATGAACTTGGATTGCAACAACTTTTACTTGATGATTTGAAATTAGAAGTCACTGGATTTTATAAAGATGTAAGTAATTACATTTACACGCAGCAAATTTACACAAACGAAGGTCGTGCTTTTTATCTTCTAACAAATCTTGCTTATTCTAGCAGTAAAGGAATTACAATTTCATTATTAAAGAGAAGATCACCACAAGATTTCTTCTCGGCTACTCTTGATTATACATTTTCGCTTGCAGAAGGGAATAGAACTTATCCAGCAGATGAAATTTTCTTCAGTGAAAAGAGTGGGAAACAAAGTGAGACCTATCTTGTCCCGTTTAGTTTTGATAGATCACATGTTATTAATGCAACTTTAACTTTCACCCAACCAAATAACTGGATTGCTTCATTTGTTGGTTATTTCCAGACTGGCACACCGTACACTCCAATTTTTCCATCGAACATAGTTGATATAACATTTGAGCAAAATTCAGCTCGACAACCTGTTCAATGGAATGTAGATTTCAAATTTGAAAAATTTTTTATGCTTGGAAATAACTTAAAGCTTTCGGTCTTCACACAGATTGAGAATCTATTTGATACTCAAAATGAATTGTATGTCTATGCCTCAACAGGAAGAGCTTTAAGTGCAATTGAAGAGAAAGATATTAATATTGTATTCTCAGATATTCTTAAAAGAATTAATAGAGGAGATCCAGGTTTAATTCCGATATATGAAATTCAAAAGTATTATTCTCTCAGGCCTGAAAGAGTAAATCGCCCGAGAGAAATCAGGTTAGGTTTTCAATTAATATTTAACTGAATCTCTTGAGGAGAAAAAATGATGAAACGAAAAATTTTAACTCTGGTTGTTCTGACTTTAATTCTTATTTCTAATGTTTTTGCACAAAAGAAAGATCAATATGGAAATTACATTCTTAAGGAATTGACAGAACAACAAGCTTTGCAAATTTTTGGAAAGCCGGGAGAAAGACTTGCGAAGTCGCTTGGTAATCCTAATTTGATCAAGGAGAGTATTATTCAAGGAAATAAAGTTAAGACTGTCTTGTTTAATTATGGTTCAATTTGTGCACCGAATTACCTTGGAAATATTGCAGATCTTGTGTGGAATGGTTTAGGTTATGGTTTCGAGTTTGGTCCACTGGCAGCTGCAGAAGTTGTGAATGAAAATGGAGATACACTGCATATTGTTGATGATTCATTCATAAGAACTTTTCAAGGAGATTATGACCCATCAGGTACAATAAAATGGGGCTGGTTGCCAAAGGATGGATATGTAGATCCAAATCAAAAAGAAATTGCAAGATTAAATTCGCCAGATTTAAATGGTGATGGTAAGCCAGATAGTTGGCCAGAGAATTGGTACAATGCTGGTGCGGGCAAATATTTATGGCCTGCTTTTCTCGGCGATCAGGCAACTGCACCTGACGAAGAAGTTTATTTTGTAATTGATGATTATACAAATGCAGAATTCCCTTATTATCCATTTCCGGACGATTCTTCAAAGCGCGGTCTGGGATTGGATATGGAAGTTCGTGTATTGCAATTCAATAATCCACTTGCTGAAGATATTGTATTTTTGGTTTATCAAACAACCAACGTAAGTCCAAAAACTTTACCAAGAGTTTATTTTGGAATGCACGGTGATCCACATGTGGGTGGACCATCAAATTACTCTGATGATAGAGCTTTCTTTATTCCGCCATTAGGTCCACTTGCTGATCCTTATCCACAGAGAGCAAGAAGTATGGTTTATGCCTGGGATGATGATGCAAAAGGTGATGGTGGAAAATGGTGTGGTTATTTTGGTTGGAAATTTCTTGAAAGCCCAAGTCAATCAATCGATGGTCTTGATAATGATGACGACGGAATTACAGATGAAAGTCCATTTAACGATGCAGGCTTCTTTATTGATGGTGTTCAATATCCATTAACTTATGGAATTTCGAATGTTGCCAAGTATACTGAAGTTTATGGTGCACCAAAACCGCGTTGGTCTGGTGATGAAGATGGTGACTGGGATCCTGCAATTCACGATATTGGAATTGATGGAATTGGACCAGATTCACCAAATTATCCAGGACCCGATTACGGCGAAGGGGATGGTAAACCTTCACAAGCCTGGTATATTGATGTAAATGGAAATGGAAAATATGATGAGGGTGAACCAATTTCAGAAGTTAGATTGCCCGGTTATAAGTGGGCAGGTTCAGAACCAAACTTTGGTCTGCGTGATATTTCTGAATCCGATCAACTTGGATTAACAAGTTTCCATGCTGCAGTCTATACAAACTCATTGCCAAATGTACCAATGAATGATGAATTAATGTGGGAATGGTTATCAAGCGAGACAATTGATCCAAATCAGGAATTATTAAATCAGCCTGGAGATAATGTTTTTAATTTTGGGACGGGACCATTTAAACTTGAACCAGGTGAAACACAAAGATTTTCAATGTGTATTTTATTCGGTGAGAATTTAAATGATTTAGTTTTAAATGCTGAAATTTCAACGCGAGTACTTGAAGCTGATTACCGATTTGCTCAACCACCTGCAAAACCAATTGTTACTGCAGTTGCTGGAGATGGAAGAGTTACACTTTACTGGGATACAAGAGCTGAGCAGTCTGTTGATCCCTTGACAGGTTTAAAAGATTTTCAAGGTTATAAGATTTATAGAAGTCAGGATCCGAAGTTCAGTGATGTATTTAAGATCACAGATGGAAATGGAGTTCCCTTCATTGGCGTTCCACTTTTTGATCCAAATACAGGTAAATATGCTCAATTTGATTTAATTGATTCGTTAAAAGGTTTTCATCCAGTTGAATATCTGGGTAGAGGAGTAAAATACTGGATTGGAAATAACACCGGATTAGTTCATGAATATGTTGATTCGACTGTTAAGAATGGAATAACTTACTATTATGCTGTTGTCTCTTATGATGGTGGCTCACTTGCTGAAGGGAAACAACTTCCTCCCTCTGAAGCACCAATGGTAATTTCTCAGGATCCAATTACTGGTGAACTGAAGTTTGATGTCAACACTGTAATGGTAACTCCTCAGCCAAGAGCTAAAGGTTCTTTAACTGATTTGAATAATAATTTGACTGTCCAGCATATTAATGGAATTGCAACTGGTAAAATTAAAGTGAAAACTTATGATAGTAAGCAAGTGAAAGATAATAATGAGTATACTATTGAATTTACAGCAAAAGATAAATTTAATCTGATCAATGAAACTGGTGTAACAGATAGAATCGTTTCAAAAGATACTGTACTTGTAAATCTTTCCAATCAGAATATCATCCCGGGCAGTGTTGTTGTTAAAGATGAAGCTGGAAATATAATCCCGTCAAATAAATATGTAATCAGTTCAACGTCTGGAAAAATTAAGGGCGCTAATCCAAATGATCTTCCTGCTGGAAATGTTTATTATGTTACTTACAAATATTATCCAGTTTACCAGAGCACCTATATCAATGGTGAGGATGCAAATCCAGCTTTCGATGGAATGAGATTATTTTTATACAACGATACTCTTGGAATAGATTATAAAAATTCTGGCTGGTTACCAGGGAAGAAAACGAACTTAAAAGATACAATTCTTTGGGTTCCAAGAACTGTCTCGCCATCGAATCCTCATCTTCCGACAGATTTAGATTTCAAAGTTGAGTTCACAAACTTTGACACATTAACCAATGGGCAATATGCAAATCCTGGCGATACAGTTAGGAATCAATCAAATCAATTAATTGTTTGCCCATTTAGAATTACAGTTGTTACTGCTGATTCAATGTTTGGAAGAAAAGCAGATTATTTGATATTTGAAGGAATTCCAGCAACTCGTGGAAACGGGAGATGGGATCCAGGTGAAGATATTATCTTCTTCCCAAGAGTTAGAGAAAGATCAAGAACATCGTATCAAATTACTTTCTCAAAACCGTCAGGTGATTTAATTCCACCGCAGGGTGATGTTTATATGTTAAGAACAACCAAACCATTTAAAACTGGTGAACTTTATAAATTCCAGACAATCGGTGAAAAGTATGATAAACAAAATGCAAAAGCTCAACTCGAAAATATTTATGTAGTTCCCAACCCTTATGTAGCTTATTCGGATGCAGAACAACCAGCACGACAACCAAATAGAAGAGGCGAGAAAGTTCTTCAGTTTAGAAATCTTCCAAAAGAATGTACTATAAGAATTTATACAATTGCTGGTGAATTGGTTCAAACTCTTTATAAAAATGATGATGGCAGTATTGTTAACTGGGATCTTTTGAGTTACGAAGGACAAAGAATAGCCTATGGTGTTTATATTTATCATGTTGATGCACCAGGAATTGGTGAAAAGATCGGTCGATTTGCCGTAATTAAATAAAATCAATGGAGTTTGAAAATGAAAACAAAAATTATTTTTACGGTCGCAATCTTAAGCCTTCTTGTTAGTTCAACTTTTGCACAGCTTGAGAGAAGTACATCCAAAGTTGGAACTACCGCCGCAACATTTTTGAAAATTAATGCTGGCGCTCGTGCAATTGGTATGGCTGGTGCATTTTCAGCAATGGAAAATGATATTTATTCAATTTACTACAATCCAGCCGGTGTTTCTCGAATAACTGGAACCGGTGCAGCAGCATTTAATCATGCAAATTGGCTGGCTGATATGTCCTATGATTTCGCCGCTCTTGCAATTAATCTCGGTGATATTGGAAGCATTGCACTGAGTTTAACATCATTTTCTGTCCCGGAAGAAAAGGTTAGAACATTTGATAATCCTGAAGGTGATGGAAGATACTGGGATGCAAGTTCTCTTGCACTTGGGCTTTCTTACGCACGAAATTTAACTGATAACTTCTCAATTGGTTTTAACTTCAAATATATTCGAGATCAAGTCTGGGATATGTCAGCTAGTTCAATTGCTCTTGATGCTGGTACGATGTATACAACTCCGTTCAATGGACTTAGAATTGGTGCAAGCATTTCGAATTTTGGAACGAAGATGAAGCTTGAAGGTCGAAATACATATTTTAACATTGATCCAAATAACGATCCGAATTCAGGACCAAACAATATTCCGGCGGAATATCGTCTGGCTTATTATGATATTCCACTTTCGTTTAGAGTTGGGCTGGCAATGGAAGTTATCAAATCTCAGTTGCTTACTTTAACGACTTCTGTTGATGCTGTTCATCCAAACGATAATACAGAATATTTAAATCTTGGACTTGAGTTCAATTTCAATAATACATTTTATGCTAGAACCGGTTATAAATCACTCTTTTTGAGAGATAGCGAGCAAAGTTACACATTTGGATTTGGACTCAATTATCCAATTGTAAACGATATTCTTATTTCATTGAACTATGGATTTGCAGATTACGGTAGATTGAAAAATGTTCAATTTATGGATGTGATAGTTAAGTTTTAGTTATGAGAAAGGCGGTCAATTCAAAAAATAAAAATTTGGATTCGACCGCCATTTTTATTTTAAAAGTAAATGAAATTTTATTAAATGCTTTTGGTAATCCGCCGAGAAATCTCAAATCAGATCCCCTCGATATTTTAATCGCTACAATTCTTTCTCAAAACACTAATGATATTAATTCCCATAAGGCATTTTTGAATCTAAAGAAAAAATTTCCTGATTATGAAAAGCTTCTTTCAGTGAAACTAACTTCAATTGAAAAAGAGATTCGAATTGCTGGTCTGGGAAAACAAAAGGCAAAAGCAATTAAAAATTTTCTCAAGAAACTTAAAAAAGAACGAAATGAACTTAATCTGAAATTTTTGAAAACTGTTGAAATTGAAAGTGCACTTAAATATCTCACTTCGTTTAATGGAATCGGATTAAAAACAGCAGCTTGTGTTCTGTTGTTTGGATTGCAAAAAAATGTTTGTCCAGTAGATACTCATGTTCATCGAATTATAAACAGAATTGGGATCGTAAGTTCAAAAGATCGGGATAAGACATTCTGGCAAATCCATCAAGATTTTCCCGAAGGAATTGCTCATCAATTCCACACAAATCTGATTAAACTTGGAAGATCAATTTGTCTCAGTCAAAATCCAAGATGCTATATATGTCCATTAAAAGATGTTTGTAATTATGAGAAGAAAAATCTTACAGGTAATTTAACTATAGATTTGAATAATAAGAAGAACTTTATGCTTCTGGATTCTGTATGAAAATGAACATTGAAAGAATTGTAAATTGAAATTATCTCAATCTTCACAGAAAATTTTTTAATAATAACTTGAATTTCAATCAGACTTATCAACAGATTAATTAAGCTATTCTTTTGAATTTAAAATTAAATCACCGATTGAGTTTAAAACATAATCTGGTTTAATGGGGCTAGCTTCGAGCTGATTTTTTTTGGTAACTCCACTTAAAACAAGAGCAGATTTAATCTCATTATTTTTTGCCATAAGGATATCAGTTTCAATTCGATCACCAATTAAAATACATTCATTCTTGGGAAGAGCAATTCTTTTAAAGATTTCTTGAATTATAAATTTTGAAGGTTTACCAAAATTAATTTCTAATTTTTTACCTGTTAAATTCTCAAGTGCTGCAATGGTATAGCCAGCATCTAAAATTTCATCATCTTCAATCGGGCAGGTGAAGTCTGCATTCGCTGCGAAAAATTTAGCGCCATTCTGAATTGCTTTTTGAGCTATATAAATTTTTTGAAAATTTAAAGTTCTATCTAAAGTTACAAGAACTATATCTATTTTATGATTTGCGATTTCTAAACCTGAATTTTTTAAATAATTGATAAAAATCTCCTCACCGATTACGAAAACTTTCTCGTTTCGATGATTTTCAATAAGATAATTTTTTGTGACTTCTGCCGATGTGATTATTTGATCTTCCTCACAATCAATTCCTAATGAAATTAGTTTTTCTCTATATTGTGCATTTGTTGAAGTAGTTCGGTTCGAGACGAAAAGATATTTCTTGTTTAATGACTTCAGAATTTGGAAAACTTCTAAAGCGCCATTAATTAGTCTTGTTTCACGGTAAATTGTCCCATCTAAATCAAATATGAAACCATTGAAACGATTTAGAATTTCGTGCAAGTTTAAAGACCTAATTTTGTTTTTATATCAAGAAGATTTTCCTCAATTGTGTGAGGTTTATAACCCAGTTCAGCTTGAGCTTTTAAAATTATTAAACCGCCTCTTAAAGGTCTTTTCGCTTTTTGATTTAATTTATCAGTTGTAATAGGATTAATTAAATTTCTATTGAGATAGAAAATCTCTGATATTTTAAGAGCAAAATCATAACGACTCAAATATTCAAGTCCACCAATATTATATACACCATTTTTTGATTTTTCAATGGCTAAGGTAATTCCGTTTACAAGATCTTCGACATAAGTTGGGTTGTTCCATTGATCAGTTACGACATTAATTTGTTTATTCTTGGATAAATTCTCAATGACCCATTCTACAAAGTCTTTTTTTACACCTTTCTGAACTCCATACAAAACATTTGTTCGAATTATCAAATAATTTATTCCGCCGATTTTAATTTCATTTTCGCTTGCAAATTTTGTTCTTCCGTAGTAGGATATTGGATTTGGTCTATCATCTTCATGGTAAGGACCATTTTGACCATCAAAAATAAAATCAGTTGATAAATGAACAAGTTTAGCGTCTACAATTCGACAACCTTCGACCAAATATTTTACTCCATTGACATTTATGTTCCAGGCAAGTTCACGATTCGATTCGCATCCATCTACATCAGTGTAGGCTGCAGCGTTGATAACGAAATCGGGAAAGAAATCGAGAAAAAGTTTTTTTACTTCATTGCGTTTGGAGATATCGACTCTGGAATATGTAAATTGATTATCACCAACAAATTCATCTTCAATCGATGCAAGATGTAATTCGACATCATTTTTTTTGGAGTAATAATTTACAAGTGCCTGACCGAGCAAACCATTGCAACCGACTATTAAAATCCTTTTCTTTATTAAACTCATTGTATTTCACAATTTTATTTTGAATTAAAGTATTCAATTATGTTTTCAATTTTTTCGACTTCAATTCTTTGAGAAGAAATTCGAACTGCCTCTTTTAAGCAAGTCTCAATTTTCTCGTTGCGAAAATAATTATAAGAGAAAACCGCACCAAATATATCACCACAGCCGACATTACTTTTAAAAATTAAATTTTTCTCAGGTTCAGTTGTTATAAATTTTATTTCATCATTTTCTTTAAAATATGTAGTTGCCCCTCTTGAACCTTTTGTGATGTTTACCACTTTTGACCCAGCATTCAATGCTTCCTTTGCAAATTCAAATTCTGTAAGTTTTTCTTTAGTAAGATTTTCTCTCTCTATTTCATTTAATTGAATGACATCACATAATGAAGTCCAATCTTTCCAATTTTTAAGAGGACGATAAATTCGCTTCCCTTCGTCATTCATTCCACGAGTTAATGTGTGAAAGTCAAAGTAAATCTTACCAGAAAATTTTTCACTTATAAATCTTAAATCATCAATATCAATTTCAAAACCACTAACCATATTGATTAGAAAATTTGTATCCGAAGAGATTTTATTGACTAAATTTTTCACTTCAATCTTTGGTGCAGTCGATTGATAACATTCGAAATTAAGTTGTTCACCTTCAAAGAAAAGATGAACAATATTCATTGGTGATTCGGAAATTGAGATTAAATCAAATTTGATTTGAGGATAAGCTTTCAAAAACTCAAAATATTTTTTTGAATGTTCTTCGTTGATTTGAAAAAATGGATAAATTTTGTCTTCATTCTTTGCAACTATTGTTAAGCCGATCAAACTGTAAAGAATGCCGCCGTATGATTGAATTACATTTTCACCTTGATGAATTAAATCTATACAAGGATGACCGATTACAATGATCTGCATTTTATTCCATAGCTTTGATTAGAGTAATAAAAGAGTTGTGTTGCTGGCTTTTTTTCTCAATGATAATTTTTAGTTTCTTATTTCTTGTTAATTTACCGTAACTTTCTGAATAAAAACTTTCTTCGAGCTTCTCAATAAAATGTCCATATTGCGAAAATTCAATTTTTAATTTTAATTCATTCCATACCAATTCATAAATCGATGTTGCGATTTTATTAACAACAATATCAGGATGAAAATGAAAAAATATTTCTACCTTATTTGGTCCACTGCCGTGAAATTCATCCTGAATAATAATCTGTCTTTTAGATTTGTGAAGCTCAATTGTTCGATTAACAATCAATGGATTTTTGAGACGAGTGTAAGCATAATGTTCAGCTTGAATAAAATCTTTTTCGTTATCATTTAATTGAATTGATAAAATTTTTGGATTGGTTAAATCTTCTTTAATTCTGAAAAGATTAAGAAAATCGGAAAGTTCTTGTCCATCAACCTTAATTGTATTGTGAGATTCAGTTGAACGAAGTTTTTGTCTTAACTCTGAATCTGGAGTATAAACATAAGTTCCAGAATCTACTATAAATCTTTTGTTTTGATAAGCGAGTTCAAAACTAAGAGTATCATTGTGGCCATGGCCACCCCAGCCATTCATTCCAATATCGCCAGCATCAAAAAAGATGAAAAAATTTTTATCCTGCAAAATGTAGAAACCGCCTTCTGAAAATGAAATTGATTTTGGTTCAATTTCTTGTTCAGGCAGGTCATTAAATTTTTTGTATCCATTCAATCCAGTCAAAAACAGGACATCTGAAAAATTTTTAGAGGCTTTGGATTTCAAAAAAGAATCTTCAAACAGAACTGCACCAACTGATAACAAATTTCTCATCTCACTTATCTTCTCGAAGAAATTAAACTTAATTACTCTTCCATCATCACAATCACCAACATTAGGAACTTCGTCTTCGATTATATAGGATGAAATAAATTCAAACATTTTATGAAGTTTGTCTGCAAATTTTTTTGAGAATGGTTCGTGAATTTTAATTGCAGCAAGATAAGAGAGCATCAAAATTTCTGTTACGAGTCTTTGATAAAAAGTTGATTTCTCGTAGTCAACTCCATCATCATAGACT
>JBNAWO010000019.1:0-29186 GCA_049699815.1 Ignavibacteria bacterium
TTTCTTAAAACTTTTAAATAACTCTAAACAATAAGTACCTTTTCAAATACTATAATTTTTGTTTCCAGAATAAAATCAGAAAACAAACGAAAAAATGTTAAAGAAAATTCTTTTAATTTTATTTGTAATTTGTTCAATTGCATTTGCTCAAGGGAAAATTCTAATTCCAATGGATTTAAAGCAAACCGACCATCTTAAAGCTTATGGTATTGCTTATTATGCTTTGACTAAAGGATTTCTTGTCGATTGGCTTTTAAATTATCGCGGTGGGTCATTTATGTTGGATTATTCAGATGAAATTGCAGCTGTTTGCAGAATACGTGGAGTTAGGTTTGAGCAAATAAATGGTTCAGTTGCTGCTCAAATTCTGGCTGAAGTTCAAGATGAAAATAACAATATGGATGTAGTTAGACTTGAAAAAGAACCAAAGATTGCTGTTTATGTCCCACCAGGTTTTAACCCCTGGGATGATGCAGTAACTCTTGCACTTGATTATGCTGAAATTCCCTATGACAAAATCTGGAATGATGAAGTTTTGCGTGGTGATCTTTCAAAATATGATTGGCTACATTTACATCACGAAGATTTTACAGGTCAATACGGGAAATTTTATGCAAGTTTTGCAAATGCACAATGGTACATAGAACAACAAACTCTATACGAACAAAATGCAAAGAAGAACGGATACAAAAAAGTAAGTGAGATGATGCGAGATGTTGCATTTGCTATTAAAAGTTATGTAGCTAATGGCGGATTCCTTTTTGCGATGTGTTCGGCTACAGATTCTTATGATATTGCACTTGCTGCAAAAAATGTAGATATCTGTGATCGAATGTATGATGGTGACCCGCCCGATCCAGATGCTCAAAAAAAACTTGATTATTCACAAACTCTTGCTTTCACTGATTTTAAACTTGAGATGAATCCATATGTTTATGAATATTCTGATATTGATGTTCAACCAGCTGAGATTGGAAATTTTGAAAATGATTATTTCACACTCTTTGAGTTTTCAGCCAAGTATGATCCGGTTCCAACAATGCTCACTCAAAATCATGTAAATGTAATTCGAGGTTTTCTTGGCCAAACAACTGCCTTTCATGAACGATTGATTAAAAAGAATGTAACTATAATGGGCAAAAGAGATGGAACAGATCAAGTTAAATATATTCGCGGTGATTTTGGTCGTGGAACATTCTGTTTTCTTGGTGGTCACGATCCTGAAGATTACCAACATCAAGTTGGCGATCCACCAACTGACCTTTCTTTGTATAAAAACTCACCTGGTTATAGATTAATCTTAAATAATGTATTATTCCCTGCTGCAAAAAAGAAGAAACAAAAAACTTGATTGAATTAATTTAAATGAAAAAAAGAAGCAATAATAAAAGAGTTCAAAAGGTCGGTTAAAAGTTAAATTTAGGTGTGAAGAAAAAAAGTCAAAAAGTTCAAGATGTTGAAATAGATTATTCTAAAAAGTTAAAAAGATTTGATGAAAGTTGGGATTTTAAAGGTGTAAATACAAAAGAATATACACATTGTTTTCATGTTTACCCTGCAATGATGATCCCACAAGTAGCTCGAAGGTTAATTAATGAGTTTGGGAAAAATGCAAAGATTCTGCTTGATCCATATTGTGGAACAGGAACTTCTTTAGTCGAAGCTAATCTTTTCGGAATTAATGCAATTGGTATTGATATTAATAAACTTGCTTGTCTTATCGCAAAGGTCAAAACAACAAGATTAGACATTGAAACCCTTGATAATATTATAAATGAATTCAATAATTATGCTTTTACCTTAAGATTTAATCCAATTAATCATACCAGTCTTAGACTTCCAAAAGTTACAAATCTTGATTTCTGGTTTTCAAAAAATTCACAAATTAAATTATTATTGATATTAAATTTTATAAACAGCATTAGGGACCAAGACATTTCTGATTTCTTTAAGGTTGCCTTTAGTGAAACAGTTAGAGAAGTATCATATGTTAGGTTGAATGAATTCAAACTTGTTCGTAAAAAAAATCTAAGTAATAAATATAATCCTGATGTTTTTTCGATTTTTTCTTCAAAGCTACAAAGAAATCGGAATGGACTAATCGAATTTTTAATTGATGTAAGAAGTGATGTTTTTACAAAAGTTTATAATTTTAATGCAATCAATGAATTTCCTAGAGTATATTTTGGATACCAGAGTGTAGATTTAGTGGTCACATCTCCACCTTATGGAGATTCAAAAACGACAGTTGCTTACGGGCAATTTTCAAGATTGCCTGCTCAATGGTTGGAGATAGAAAATGCATCGGAAATAGACAAACTCTCTATGGGTGGCCAAAGAGTTAAAAATCTTCAGAAATTTAATTGTGAAATCCTGAATGAAACAATAAAACAAATTTATAAAGAAGACCATAAGCGGGCATTGGATGTTGTTTCGTTTTACATTGATTACGAAAAGTCAATTTATAATGTTAGTCAAGTCGTTAAAAGAAAAGGATTTGTTTGTTATGTTGTTGGTAATAGAACAGTAAAGGGCATTCAAATTCCAAATGATGAAATTACAAAACAGATGTTTGAGAAATTGGGTTTTGAACATATTGAAACGATCGTTAGAAATATTCCAAATAAACGCATGCCATTAAAAAATAGTCCATCAAATATTTCTGGTGAGACTTCCGATACAATGAGAAACGAATTTATTATAATTTTACAAAAGAAATAGTTTACAATGAATTTAAATGAATTGACAAAAAGATTGAGACAACTTTCTGAAAAAGGTTTTATAAAATCACAGCGTAAAGGTCCAACAGGAATTGGGCATCTTTTAGAATCTGAACTTGGTTTATCAGAGACTAATATTGCAATTCCTGATATTGGCGGTAGAGTTGAGTTAAAAGCTACACGAAAAGATTCTAAATCTCTAATTACACTATTTACTTTTAATAAGGGTGTTTGGAGAGCTAAACAAAATGAGATAATTAAAAAGTATGGATATTTTGATAAAGAAGGGCGAGAGTCACTTTATTCAACAGTCACAAAATCTAAGCCAAATCAACAAGGTTTCTTTTATGAAATTGATCTAAGTAAAAATCTCTTAATTCTTAAAAATATCCATTATGATCAAAATCTTGCGGAATGGAGTGTTTATGTTGTAGCAGGTAAATTTATGACTAAATTAGATAGAATTTTATTTGTACTTGCAGAAGCTAAATTAATTGAGGATGAAGAATACTTTCATTTTAATGAAGCATATCTATTAGAAAATCCATCAGTTCATAATTTCCTTGAAGCCTTTGAAAAAAGTTTAATACAAATAGATATTCGAATGCACATAAGGTCATCTGGAGGTGTTCGTAATCATGGAACAGGTTTTAGAATTTATGAAAAGGATTTAATTAGTTTATATAGCAATAAAAGAAAAATCCTTTAGTAATCACTGAATACATCCTCTTAGTTTCTTAACCTTTCCTTTTTTAATTTTGTAAAAATGAAAAAACAAATTAAAAGGGAAAGATTATGGCAAGACCAAAATTTACAAATGAAACCTACCTTGATTTCTCTGATAAAAAAAATGTTAACAGACTTCAAAGAGCATTAGCCGAAGTTGAAAAAAACTTTGGCAAAGAATATCCCCTGATAATAAACGGTGAAAAGATATTCACCGAATCAAAATTTCCTTCCATCAATCCTTCTTTCAAAAATCAGGTCATTGGGTATTTCTCAAAAGCAAATAAAGAACTTGCCGAAAAAGCGATATTCGCTGCAACAGAAGCTTTTGAGAAGTGGAAGAAAGTACCCGCGGAAAAAAGAGCAAAGGTTCTTTTCCGTGCAGCAGATATTATTCGCCGAAGAAGATTTGAAATTAATGCATGGATGATTTCTGAAGTTGGAAAAAATTGGCTGGAAGCCGACGCAGACACTTGCGAAGCAATTGATTTTCTCGAATTTTATGGTCGTGAAATGCTTCGTTATTCACAAAAACAACCATTAACAAAGGTAAAAGGCGAAATTAACGAGCTTGTTTACTTGCCGCTTGGTGTTGGTGTGGTAATTCCACCATGGAATTTTCCGTTTGCAATTTTAGTTGGAATGACATCTGCTTCAATCGTAACTGGAAATACGGTTGTCCTTAAACCTTCAAGCGATTCACCAATGATAGGCTATTTATTTGCTGAGATAATGGAAAAAGCAGGTTTGCCCAAAGGTGTTTTAAACTTTGTTCCAGGTTCTGGTGGAGAAGTTGGAGATACTTTAGTCGCTCATCCGAAAACTAGATTTATTGCATTTACAGGTTCTAAAGATGTAGGTCTTCACATAAACGAACTCGCAGCAAAACATCAACCAGGTCAAATCTGGATTAAAAGAGTAATCGCTGAGATGGGTGGAAAGGACTCAATCATTGTTGATAGTGAGGCTGATTTGAAAGCTGCAGTTGAAGGAGTTGTTGTCTCGGCATATGGTTTTCAAGGTCAGAAATGCTCAGCTTGTTCAAGAGCAATTGTAGACGAAAAAGTCTATGATAAATTTGTTGAAATGTTGAAAGAAAGAGTTGACCAAATCAAAGTTGGTCCTGCAAAAGAAAATTACTTTATGGGACCAGTCATTAATGAAAGAGCTCAGCTTTCAATTTTAAGTTACATCGAAATTGGAAAGAACGAAGGAAAACTTCTTTGTGGTGGAAATAAAATCGAAGGCGAAGGATTTTACATCGAACCAACTGTTTTTATTGATGTTGATCCTAAAGCAAGAATTTCACAGGAAGAAATTTTTGGACCCGTGTTGGCAGTGATTAAAGCTAAAGATTTTGATGATGCACTTGCAATTGCAAATAATACAGAATATGGCTTGACAGGTTCGGTTTACACAAAGAACAAAAAGAAAATTCAAAAGGCAAAAGAAGAATTCTTTGTCGGTAATTTGTATTTCAATAGAAAATGCACTGGTGCTTTAGTTGGTGGACATCCTTTTGGCGGATTCAATATGAGCGGAACTGACTCCAAAGCTGGTGGACGAGATTACCTCTTGCTTTTCTTACAAGCTAAAGTAATGAGTGAAAAAATAAATTAATTCTTTTTAATGATTGATTTTTATTGATCGGTTGTCATACTTTTTAAGTGTGACAGCCGTCTTTGTTTTAATTGAAAAAATTTTAATTAAACTTTTCTATTAATGAGAGAAAAATCAACAATGAGGAATTAAATGAAAATACACGAATATCAGGCAAAGGAGATTCTCAGAAAATTTAATGTCGAAGTTCCAAAAGGGAAAGTTGCTTTCACACCGGAAGAAGCTGTGGAAGTTGCGAAAGAAATCGGCGGTGATGTGTGGGTGGTTAAAGCACAAATTCATGCAGGAGGAAGAGGAAAAGGTGGCGGTGTAAAACTAGCCCGTTCCCTTGACGAAGTTTATGAATTAACAAAACAAATGATTGGAATGCGACTCGTAACTCATCAAACTGGACCTGAAGGAAGAATCGTTCAGAAAGTTTTAATTGAAGAAGGAATGAACATTGAAAAAGAATTGTATGTAGGAATTACATTAGATCGAAGTACTTCTAAAAATGTTGTGATGGTTTCTACTGAAGGTGGAGTTGAAATTGAAAAAGTCGCAGCAGAAACTCCCGAAAAAATTTTGAAAGAATATGTTGAGCCTTCAATTGGACTTCAACAATTTCAAGCAAGAAAATTAGCTTTCGGGTTGGGCTTGGAAGGTGATAAATTCAAAAATGCAGTAAAATTTTTGCTTGGACTTTATAAAGCGTATGAAGAAACAGATGCATCACTAGCTGAAATCAATCCGCTTGTAGTTACAAAAGAAGGTCGAGTACTTGCACTTGATGCAAAAATGAATTTTGATGATAATGCTTTGTACCGTCATCCTGAGATTGTAGAACTTCGAGATTTGAACGAGGAAGCTCCACTTGAAATCGAAGCCTCAAAATACAATTTGAATTACATTAAACTTGATGGAAATGTTGGTTGTATGGTTAACGGTGCTGGACTTGCAATGGCAACTATGGATATTATAAAACTAGCTGGCGGTGAACCAGCGAACTTTCTTGATGTTGGAGGTGGTGCAAGTGCCGAAACAGTTGAAAATGGATTTCGAATCATTTTAAGCGATCCAAATGTTAAAGCAATTCTTATTAATATTTTTGGTGGAATTGTACGTTGTGATAGAGTAGCTCAAGGTGTAATTGAAGCATCAAAAAAAGTTAATGTGAATGTGCCTATTGTAATTCGACTCGAAGGTACAAATGCTGAAGAGGCTGCTGAATTATTAAATAATTCTGGATTGAATTTCCTTGTTGCGAATTCTCTAAAAGATGCAGCTGAAAAAGTAACGAGGGTAATTAAGAACTGATATTTTTGAAAATTTACTTTAGATCCTGAGATTGATAAAATCAGTCTCAGGATTTTTTGTTTTTAAAATTTTATTCATCATTTAATTTCTTTTCACCTACGATCAAGCGAGCACTTTTCTGATAAGTAAAATATGCAAATATCCATTCAATCATAACAATAAATATATTTTTAAATCCAATTAAGAAGAAAATGTGAACAAATACCCATAGAAGCCAGGCAAAAAATCCCGTAAAACGTATCCAGCCAAAATCTGCGATGGCTTTCGCTTTCCCGATTGTTGCAAGACTTCCTTTATTAAAATATTTGTATGGTTTGTATTTTTTGTTCTTCAATTTTCGAAGAATAAACTTTGCAACATATCGTCCTTCTGTAATTGCAACAGGTGAAACACCAGGAAGAGTATTCCCTTTTTCATCAAATACTGCAGCAGCATCTCCAATTACAAAAACATTTTCATCATCTTTCAAGTGCAAATAAGGTGAAACAATTGCACGACCCATTTTATCCATTTCACAATTAAGTTGTTGGATTAACGGATTTGCTTTATTTCCAGCAGCCCAGATAATTGTTGCTGCGTGTAATTCTTCACCGTTAAGTTTAACGGAATCCTTTTTTAAATCAGTAACTTTTGTATTTAATAAAACAGTTACTCCAAGTTTTTCCAAATCTTCTTTTGCTTTTTGTGAAAGTTCAGGAGGGTAAGAAGGTAAAATCCTATCAAGAGCTTCAATCAGATAAATTTTTGCTTTTGATGAATCAATTTGCTTGAAATCTTCGATTAAAGTTTTTTTAGCAATTTCAGCAATAGCCCCAGCCATTTCTACACCTGTTGGTCCACCACCAACAATTACAAAGTTCAGATACTTTTGCTGCTCAATTGGGTCATTAATTTTTTCAGCCTTTTCAAATGCAAGAAGAATTCTTTCTCGTATGTCAATTGCATCTTTTAAAGTTTTTAATCCAGGCGCAAATTTTTCCCATTCATCTTTTCCGAAGTAATGGTGTTTTGCTCCAACCGCAACAATTAAAAAGTCGTAGCTGTAGGTTTCACCATTAAGGAAAATTTTCTTTTCCTTTCGTTCAATTCTTTTCACTTCACCCAGAATCACTCGAACATTTTTAGATTTTCTAAAAATACTTCTGAGTGGAAATGCAATATAAGCAGGCGACAATCCCGCAGTTGCAACTTGATAAAGCAGAGGTTGAAATAAATGATGATTTGTTTTATCGATTAAAATCACATCTACTGGTTTATTTATTAATTTTTTGGCTGCAGCAAGTCCACCAAAACCACCACCAATGATTATTACTCTGGAATATTTTTTTCTCATATAACAAAACTAAAAGAGAAATTTCTCAATTGTAAGTCAAAAAAAGAGTTAAGATTTTTCTGTCTTGAAATTTAGAATGAATACTTAAATCGAGTAAAAAAAATGAATCCATTTGGAGAGTACTCTGAAAAATCTCTGCCATTGAAATAAAGAGATACGATCGATAGATCCAGATTTTGTAATAAGGAGTAACTAAAGGTTGGTAGTAGAACAAAAGACTGGTCATAAGGATTGTGGAGAACGATTAAATCAATTCTTGATAGTGCAGAGAGGTTGTATCCTGTTTGGTAAAATAAATTAATTTTAGAAGGGGAAAGCATTCCAATTTTTAAAGCATCGAGTGAATACAGTCCAATATCTTTTGTTTTGCCAATGTTGTTATAAAGAAGTTCTGTATGAATATATAATGAATTTTCAAAAGTATAATCGAGTGAAAGAACAACACTCAGTTGTTTTCTCGATTCACTTGCGAAAGAGTTTGGTATTTTGAATTTCATTTTATTTGGTGAGTCGGTAAAGAAAAATTCACCACGAAATCCTGCTCCTGAAATATCACCTGACCAGCTGAAACCTGTAAAGTACCTTTGTAAATTATATCCGAGCGTTAGGTAGAAATCATATTCATACTTATTAAAAAAGAATTGGAGTGCTGCAGATGCATTATCTTTTGATGGATTTATTGCTAGATCAATCTTTGAAGTGACAGCTGGAAAAAATTGGAAACGAATTGCATCTACTGCAGGACGTTCTTCATAATCAAAATCAAGGATGGAGATTGGGTTGAAAATATCAGTTACATTCCAAACCAAGCTTGTTCCCCAGGCAATTCTCTGTCTGCCTAAGCTAATTTGTAAGTTATCTGCATACCAATCAAAGGATAAACGGTCAATTTCGATATAATTAATAGTATTTTCTTTTTTCCAAAAATATGAATCTAAATCAAAAGAATACTCTTTTTGAGAAAATCCTTCAGTTATTGCCGGAAATTTTTCGATTGATTCACCATAAATGATTTTATCTCTAATTCCAGCTGAAAACGAAAATTTATCACTAAAAAAATATTTAATATTGATGCGTGAATGAAGAGTGTGATCGATTAAATTTTCATTAATGCCTTTAATCTTACTTAAACTGAAAAGATACTTAGAATAACCTCCAATTTGAAAATCTTGAGAAAAAAGGAGTTGAGTGAAGGCAAGACTGATCAAAATTGTTGATTTAATTTTGCAGAACATCGGATTTAATTTTTCCATCTTCAAGTGTAATCACTCTTTTAACTCTTCTAATAACTTTGTTATCGTGTGATGCGAAGATAAAAGTCATTCCGAGTCTTTGATTTAATTCAGACATAATATCAAGTAAACCTTCTGCAGAAACAGAATCTAAATTTGCAGTTGGTTCATCAGCAAGGACAAAGGATGGATGAGATGCAATTGCTCTGGCTACGGCAACTCTTTGTTGTTGTCCACCCGAAAGTTCATAAGGTCGTGCATCCAGTTTATCGGCAAGTCCAACCGCATTTAATAAGTCAATTGTTCTTTTTTCTCTTTCATTTTTTGGAATTCCTTGTAGCAGCATTATGAATTCAACATTTTCTTTTGCAGTTAAGACTGGAATTAAGTTGAATGATTGAAAAACAAAACCAATGTTATGTAATCTGAAATCTATTAATTCATCTGTTTTAAAACTTGAAAGATCAATTTCATTGATAAAAATTTTCCCACTCGTTGGTTTGTCAAGTCCACCTATAATATTTAATAGAGTTGATTTGCCAGAACCTGATGGACCAACTATTGCTGTGAATTCACCTTTTTCAATTTCAAGATTTATATCCTTGAGGGCATGAACTGAGATTTTTGATGTATCATAAACTTTATTAAGGTTAATAGTTTTGATTAAAGGCATTTTTACTCCATAAAAAAATTACACAAAAGTTCTGATTGCTTCCGCTGGTTTTAATCTTATTGCTCTTAGTGCTGGTGAAATTGAAGCAATAATGGCTGTTATTGTCATCATAAAAAATAGAGTAATATACATATGAAGTGGAAGAGTAGGATAAAGAATTGTTGACATTCCATAAGCTGCTAATCCTTCCTCAACAATTGAAAGATCAATTCCCTTAATTGCAAGTAGTTTTATTGATATGTAACCCAATAATGTACCAATTAATCCACCGCTGAAAAGTAGAAAGATGGATTCAAGAATTATTAAAATGAATAAAAATATCCTTTTCATACCAATTGCCATCAAAAGTCCAAATTCTCGAATTCGTTCAAAGACGGACATCATCATCGTGTTTGAAATTCCAAAGAGAAGAGCAAATAAAATTATACCCATAAAAATATTTAATTGTAGGTATAGAAATTCTGATGTAAGACTTAGCTCGGGTGCGAGTTGTTTCCAGTTCTCAACGCTATAATTTTTGAGTTTAGATTTAAGAATATTCGTGGTTGTATCAATTAAATCGGTAGAAACTAACCTGATTGCAAATTCATGAATTGGGGCTGATTGTTCTAAAGTGTATGAAAGATCTTTTTGTTTGATGAAGACCGTAGTTTCGTCATAAATTCTTGATTCGGTTTTATAAATCCCGACGACACGAAATGCAGAAATAATAAAGTTATTATTAAGTCCTTGAAATGATAGAACAACTTTTGAGTTTAATTTGAGTTTTAATCTATCTGCTAATTTTTGTCCAATTAAAATCTCGTAATCATTATTCGAGAAATAAACGCCTTCAATAATCTGTTTGTGAATTGATGTAATTAGCTTTTCTTTTTCAGGCTCAATTGCAATTATTTTGACTCCATTAACGGAGAAAGGAGAAGAAGCCATCCCTTCTATGATTGATCTTTTTGAAAAGCTTTCAATTGAAGGATTTTTAGAAAGTAGATTTTCTATTTCTTGTGTATTTTCAATGAAGTAAGTAACTAACTTTTCATTCATAAATTTTGGATGATGAATTTGAATATGAGCAAGTTCACGATTAATAGCGGCTTCAATAGTAGTTTCCCACATTCCAACGAAGATGCCGTTTGATAGTATTCCACCCCAGATACCAAACATTGCGGAAATACTTATTATAAAGCTTCTTTTTTTATTTCGCCAGATATTTTTCCATGCAAGTTTAGCTAACATTTTACATTCTCATTGCTCCAACTGGTTTTATCTTTCTGATGTAGTTAATTGGATAAATTGAACTGAATAATGCGATTATTAAAACAATTGAAGTTTGCGCCAAAAAAATTAAAGGATCGGTACTTAAAGGTAAGATAGGTTCTATCCCAAATTTTAGACTTATTTCCGCAATTTCACCGGTAAGTCTAATGGGATTATGATAAAAGTAGTAGATTACTGGAATAGAAACCATAACACCTGAGATTCCACCAATTGATGCAATAAAAATTGCTTCAATTGTGGTAATCAGGATCAACTTAAATTTTTTCACGCCAATCGAAATTAATATTCCAAATTCTTTTGTTCTTTCTGCGGTCATCATCATAATGGTTCCAAAAATTCCAAAAGCTATTACAATGTAAAGAATGAAAAACATAATCATTCCACTTACATTATCGAGTTGAATGGCTTGAACAAGTTCAGGCAACATCTCTTCCCACCGCATAACTTCAAATTTAGCATTAAGGGTTTTATTCAATTCAGAATATACTTCATCAATTTTTTTAGGGCTGTTTAGTATTATGGAAATTGTGGTTATTTTATTTTCCATTGAATATAAATTCTGTGCATATGTAATTGGCATATATATAAATGAATTGTTCAAATCAGGTAATTCAAATTTTACTATTCCAACTATAGGCGTAATAACAGCAGTTGTTACTCCATAAAATCCCTGGCCATATAAAACTACACTATCACCTATTTGAACATTAAGCAATCGTGCAAGGCCTTCAGTAATTAATATCCCTTCATCGTTATCGGTCAGATATGTGCCAGAAATTAATTTATCTTTAAGTTTTGTCATTTGATTTTCTTTTTCAGGATCAATTCCAATAACAGAAGCTACTTTCGTTATATCTTTAGATGAAACGAGCAAAAAATTTTCTAATCTTGGAACAGCGATTTCAACAAATTTTATCTTTTCAATTTGACTTAACAATTCATCGTTAAATTCAATTGATCTTTCTAAACTTCTATCTTCCCAATAACCCTCTCCATGAATCTGTAAATATCCGGTGTGGACTCTAACGGCTGCATCAATCATATAATCGTAGGTACCATGTTGCATGGCTCGAGTAAAAATTGCCAGAATAATTGCAAAGAAAATTGATGAAGAAGCAATAATTGTTCGTCTTTTATTTCTCCAGATATTTCGCCAGGCAAGAAGTAAATAGAGTTTCATCTTATTCGAAGCATATTTTGCTGTGAGAAGAATGACTCACTTATTTTAATGTTGAATTCAATTTTTTTGTATTCAAGAATAGTTTTGTTGCCAGGTTTGTCTAAAGGAATCATTTCCCACTTTGTTGGGATTGTTCTTCCTCCTAAATTTTTGATTTCACTTCCAATGAAATTTTTTATCAACTTACCTTCTTCGTCATAAAATTCTGCTTTAAGTTGCATGTAACCATTTTTAGTGATGTATGTAATTACCTTATTCCAGATAATTCCGGCATTTGGATTTGGAATTGATTCAATTTTGTAACAATCGTAACCGCCGAATTTTTCTTCGCCAATTATTTTGTGAGTGAAATCATCTTCATAAGAAGATGATCGAACAAGATCATCGTTGGTAAAATCAGATCCCATCCAGGATTGATTCATCATTGAAGGTGGAATTTTAATTATTTTTTGAATCGATGGTAAATAATTCCAGATTTCATTCTTTCTTTTTAAAGTTACAGTTCCTTTGTCTCTTGCTGGTTCTGTGATGTAGATCATTGTAAAATCTGGTTCGAGTGCCCAGACTTTCATTCCTAATTTTCTCTGCCAATCGGGTTTTACAATTGTCATTGTCATCTCAACATAACTGCTTTTTGCATAAAGTAAATCCTGAGACTTACGGACAATTTCAATTGCTGATTGAGAAAATAAAATGGATGTACTTGATGGAAGAATAAAAAATGGAAGGAGTAGTTTTAAAGATTTCATTTTGTACAATTTCTTTTAAAAAAAATTAAATCTAAAACTGAGTAAAAGAAAACTTAATTAAGAAAGTAGTTATCAATTGAAAAATTTTTCTGACTCTGGAATTTTAAATTATTAGACTTTTTGCCTTCATTTATTTAAAATTCAAAATAAAATAAGTCAATTAAAACAATTAATGAGGTGAAGCAATGAAGAGATTAAACTTTATAATTCTAACAGCACTAATTTTCTTCTCTATCCAGCAGCTTTCTGCGCTAACAGTTGAGTACATTGGACTGGAGAGAATGACTAAAGAGTCACAAATAATTGTCTATGGCAGAGTTGTTTCTGCTTATTCAGTCTGGGAAGACAAATCAATTTATACTTACACAACAATTGAGATCAAAGAGTTAATCAAGGGTGATTACAGATCTCAAAAAATTGTGGTAAAACAAATGGGGGGAACAGTTGGTTACATTTCACAGGTCGTTGATGGAACACCAAAACTCGAAATTGGAAAAGAAGTTGTTTTATTCTTGAGGGATTGGAAAGGTGCTTACTGGATTCATTCCATCGTTCTTGGGCATTTTCAAGTGTATGAAGAAAATGGTAAGAAGTTTGCCGTTAATAGCCTGAATAATGTTAATCTTGTAGATCCATCCACAAAAAAGTTAATTACAGATGTTTCTAAGCTGGAGAATCGCTTTGATTTAAATGCTTTTATTCAGTCAATAAAAACATTAGCTCAGAAGTAGGAGGGTGCGATGAAAAAGTATATTTTATCTACAGCACTTGCAATAAGTCTTTTTGGATTTTTAGGTTTTTGCTTGATTACTAACTCGAATGGTGATTACAGAATTTATTTCCCGAATAGATTACCATTTGTATATCAACTTCATACATCAACACCTACAGAGTTTATTCCTGTGATTGAGGCAGGAGCGAATGAATGGACAAACCTTGAAGCTTGTTATTTCGTCTTTCAACGAGGTGCAAATACAAATGTAACTCAAGTTGCAAACGACGGAGTTAATTTAGTTTATTTTGATATGCAAGGTGTAAATTTCTCAGATCCAAATGTAATTGCATTCTCATCAACATTTACTACAACAGTCGGTGGTTATCAAGCTGTGGGTTCAGACTTAATATGGAACGGAAGAGATTTTACACCAGGAATAAATGGTGAACCAAATAAGATGGATTTAAAATCTGTAATAACTCATGAATTTGGCCATCATCTCGGATTAAATCACGCTGGTCAGCCACCATCACCATCTGCTGGATCAAATGGTTGCGGTCCACTAAATCAAAATGCTGTAATGTGGTATGCTTATTCAAGAGGGGATACTTCTAAGCGACACTTAACTCTTGATGATGCAATGGGTGCAATTTCACTCTATCCTGTTTGGGTCTTGCAGGGAATAATTTTAGATGCATCGACATCGCTTCCGCTAGTCGGCGCTAAGGTTAAATTAATTGGAACTTACGGTTCAATCATTGGAAAAGTTGAGCAGCCTTATACAAATCGATGGAGTAAGCCCGGCGTTGCTGTTAATGAGATTGTAATAGATTCAACTGGTCAATATGTAACTGCTGTTATGCACCAGAGCTTTAAAGTGAAAGTTGAGAAATATGGATACTATCCTGATTCCGCTGTAATAAATTTTAATCCACCTGGAGGGATTGGTTCAACCGAAGTTTTAAATTTTGATGCAATGTTAAGTCAAAAACCACAGGTTACTTTTAGTGGAAGTTTAATTAATCAAAACACAAATCAGGGAGTTGAAGGTACAATTAATTTAACCTCAGTTCTTGATAATGTAAATGTAGGTTCATACACAACATCATCAAATGGTAATTTTACCTTTACTGTTTTTAGTGAAGAATATTATAAAATGACTATCACTCTTAATCCACCTTTCCAGAGAACTATAGTTATCGATAGTATTTATGTTGGACCCTCTGGATTGACTACTAATTTTCTTTTAAAACCAACTTCAATTTTTGTAATTCTTAATGACTCAATTACTTCGAATAAAAATAAATTCTTAAATTCTTTGACAAGATTAGGAGTGGCTTACTCGAGCTGGGATATTCAAGAAAAAGGAGGATTGCCTTCGATTAATTTAATAAATTCATTTACTAAACCAACAACTTTTCTCTGGGTTGCAGGTGGTGCGAATTCTTCAAATCTCTCCCAAAATGAAAGAAACCTGTTAATTCAACAACTTGAAAATGGTGCAAAATTGATTCTTGCCGGTAGAAATATTGCGGAATTTTCAGATTCTACAGATGAACTTTTATCGAAATATGTAGGTGTAAAATTCGTAACTAATAACTCTGCATTTAGTGCTCGAGGTTTTGCTGGTGATTATATTGGAAATGGACTTAGTATACCAATGGCTGGTTCTGGAAAAGATCAACTTACATTGACGGAAAATGCCTATGGTAAAACATTTAAAGTATTTTATTATGGTACTGGAACTGCTGATACAGTTAAAGTTGGTGCAGTGAGAAGTGAAAATTCGTTGAAAAAGTGGAAGACTGTTTTCTTTGGAATTGGACTTGAAATGGTTAGCGATGCAAATTGTGATACTTTGCTGATTAGATCGTTGAGATATTGTGCAGATACAAATTTTGTAACCAAAGTTGAAGATGTTTATTCTGTTTCTTCTTTGCCAGTTAGATATTTCTTGCATCAAAATTATCCAAATCCATTTAATCCAAATACAATTATTAAATTTGATTTACCAGCAATTTCATATGTCGAAATTAGTGTTTATGATGTGAGTGGTAAGTTGGTTAGAAAAATAGAAAGCGGGCAGAAAGAAGCTGGTTATCATACAGTTGAATGGAATGGAATCGATGCTTCTGGAAGAAAAGTCAGTTCGGGTATCTACTTCTATCAAATTAAAGCAAAGAATTTGAAAACTGGATCTGAGTTTATTGATACGAAGAAAATGGTTCTATTGAAATAATTTAATCCCCCATTAAACAATCAAAAGGTCATTCGGAAATTTTTTCTGAGTGACCTTTTTTTATGTGATTTCTAACTCTCAAATCAATTTACAAGCTGAGTACTTAGCCATTGATACAATAAATTGATCTGATGACTGCATTTAACTATTTCAAGTTTTTCGTCATTTAATTTTGGTGATTTTGTTTTGAGCAATAATTCTTTTCACTTAACGGTTAGTAGAGATTTCAGCCATACGAATTACTTACTAGAAAATTCTCAATTAGACTTTTAATTCATTTCAATAGGTTGTTATGGAATTTGACTTATCAGCATCATTCATAAATCTTAACCTTCGAGGTATGTTTTGAGATTATGAGCATCAATTTTTCTGTAAGATTAATTTTTTTAAAATTCATTCTAAAGGTTTGAATGAAAAACACTCCACCAACAAATTACTGAAAGATAAAAGTAAGATTAATGCACAATTAAGCCGTGATTAAAAATTTTTAAACTTTGAGCGGAATAATTTAAGAATTATTTGGAAAATCCAAACGGAAATTTTTATATGGAAAAAATTTTGAACTAATGTTAGTTTGCAAGGTGGAAATTAAGTTTTGCCCCCGTAGCTCAGCTGGATAGAGCACCGGCCTCCGGAGCCGGACGCACAGGTTCGAATCCTGTCGGGGGTACTGTAATTTTCCTTAATGTAAATTAAGAGAGTAAATTTCAGGAGATAAATATGAAAGTATCTAAAGAATTTCACTGGGAAATGGCTCATCGTTTACCTTTTCATTCTGGCAGATGCAAAAATCTTCACGGTCATTCTTACAAAGCTTTAATTCAATTTGAAGGTGAACTGAATCAAAATGGAATGCTGATTGATTTTTACGATATTTTCAGTATCGTTAATCCAATAATTGATGAAATGGATCATTCAATTATTTGTGACAGAAACGATAAAGAATTGCTTGAGATTGCATCTAAAATTAACGAACGAGTGGTGGTGATTGATAAACCGACAACTGCTGAAAATATTTCGACTTATATTGCAGAAAAAATTTTGAAGTCGAGTCTTCCAGAAAATTTAAATTCTGTAACAGTGCAAGTTTATGAAACTTCCGATGCCTTTGCTGAATATTCTGTGATGATTAAATAAAACCAGGAGTTAATTGATTATGTCAGATTTCAATTCAAATAAAAAACTTGCTGTTGTTCTCGCAAGCGGTGGAATGGATAGTTGTGTAACAGCTGCAATTGCTGCACAAAATTATGAACTTGCAATGCTTCATTTAAATTATGGACAAAGAACTGAAAGACGAGAACTGAAAGCTTTTAATGACCTTGCTGATTTTTTCAAAGCAAGATATCGACTTGTTCTCGATACTGACTTTTTCAAAAAAATAGGCGGCTCTTCTCTGACCGATGAAAAAATTGAAGTAAGTCTTGCGAACTTAAACTCAACTGAAATTCCGACTTCTTATGTTCCATTTCGAAATGCGAACATTTTATCTATGGCTGTTGCCTGGGCTGAAGTAATTTGTGCTGAAAAAATTTTTATTGGTGCTGTTGAAGAAGATTCGTCTGGTTATCCTGACTGCAGAAAAGTTTTTTACGAAAAATTTAATGAGCTAATTAAAGTCGGAACAAAGCCAACATCGAATATTACTATTGAAACTCCAATCATCTCGATGAAAAAATTTGAAATTGTGAAGAAAGGAATCGAACTCAATGCACCATTTCATTTGACTTGGAGTTGTTATAAAGATGAAGATTTAGCATGTGGAGTTTGCGATAGTTGCGCTTTAAGATTAAGAGGATTTCAATTAGCAGGAGTTGAAGATCCAATTCCTTATCGAGTAAAACCAAAATATATTTGAGGAGACTATGAACGAGAAATATAAAATTCTGGAAACTTTTGACAATCAATACCCGGATCGAGATTATTTTATTACACATGTACAACCAGAATTTACTTCGGTTTGTCCAAAAACCGGAAATCCAGATTTTGGTAAAATTACTATCGAATATATTCCCGATAAAAAATGTGTGGAGTTGAAATCATTGAAATATTACTTCAACTCTTTTCGTAATGATGGAATTTTTTATGAGAGCGTTGTTAATTTTATTCTGGATGATCTCGTTAAAGTTTTGCAACCAAGATATATGAAAGTTACTGGTGAATTTAATCCGAGAGGCGGAATGTATTCCGTTATCGTGGTTGAGTATCCGTACAAAAAATCTTAGTAAACTTTTTTGAAATGATTAAAACTTTATCACTTTACATTGGCGGTGTAATTGTATTTTTACTTGGAATGATTGCCTATGGAATTTTTCTTGATTTAAGAAAAACCAGTTTAAATGAGTTACTACTTGAACAAAAAATTTCCAAGATTGAAAATCCCCGAATTGTTATTAATCGAATTGATTATAAACTTCATTTTTATGATGATACAATTCTGGTCAAAACTTACAATATTGCACTCGGTGGAAATCCTAAATATTCAAAACAAACAAAGGATGATCGTTACACTCCGATAGGCAATTATTTCATTTGCTCAAAAAAGGACACGACTGGTCTCGGAAAAATTTTAATTCTCAATTATCCATCATTGGAGGATGGTATTAGAGGTTTACGAGACGGTTTGATTACGGAAAGAGAATTTCAAGAAATTCAGGTAAGCTATTACAAGAGAGAATGTCCACCAATGAATACGAAACTTGGTGGTTTTGTAAAAATTCATGGTAACGGAAAGTTTGATCTAATTTTAAGAAATCTTCCATTTGTTTTTAATTGGACCGATGGTTCAATTGCTGTCAATAATTCAGAAATTGAGGAGCTATATGAAGCTTGTCCGATTGGTACTCCAGTTTACATTTATTAGTATGTTCGTTATCGTTTCTTGTTCAAAAAAAGATGAAAAGAAACCAGAAACAACTAAGTTCATAGATTCTCTTATCGTAAAAAAGCTTGATCCAGTTTCTTATTCCGATTCCATTCTACAGAGAAAAATTTTATTTGCATATTACGATGATTCGTTGAAATCAATGACTGGAATCTTTGTTGAACAAAATTACGGAATAGGATTTTTCATCTTAAATCCTTTTGATGCAACTAATCCAATCTCCTTTAAATCCTCAGTTCTTGATGGAATCTCTGATGGTTCAGAAACCGATACAATTAAATTTGAAAATGGAGAGAAATTTATTTACTACAACAGTGGATCTGCTTTTGTAGGCTCAAGCAATATTGAAGTTTATCAATATCTTTTTTTACCTAAAGAAAAAGTTATCTATTCTTCTTATACTTCACTTGACGAAAATGGTATTGTTGAAATGACTTATTCACAAAATTTAAAAGATAAGTCCAAACAATTCATCGTTGATTTTTTCAAATCAAAAATTCAAGCTGATTTTATTGAAGATCTTGCAGAAAGAAAAATTAAAATAAAATATGAGTAAAAATATTTTCCTCACTGGATTTCCAGGTTTTATTGCCTCTCGTTTAATTCCTAAACTTCTTCAAAACAGGACTGGAGGAAAAGCCTTTCTACTTGTCCAGAGTAAGTTTAGAGAAACTGCCAAAATTCAAGTAAAAAAATTAGAATCTGAATTTAATTTTTTGAAATACAGATTAACTATTGTTGAAGGTGATTTGACGCTCTCTGAATTAGGAATAGATAAGTCAAAAATTGATTTGAATTCTATCTCGGAGATTTTTAACCTGGCAGCTGTTTATGATTTAAGAGTCTCTAAAAATCTTGCTTACGAAGTTAATGTCAGGGGAACTGAGAATATTGTTTCGTTTGCTGCCCAACTTCCTGAACTTAAAAAATTTCATCATATCAGTACCTGTTATGTTGCTGGCTGGTTTAATGGAGATTTTACAGAAGATGATTTTGATAAAGGACAGACTTTCAAAAATTATTACGAGGAAACAAAATTCCTTTCTGAAAAAATCATCAGAGAGAATAAAGACAAAATTCCATTTGTGATTTATCGCCCTTCGATTGTCATTGGAGATTCAAAAACAGGTGAGACAAACAAATTTGACGGACCTTATCCCGTTATCTTTCTGATTAATAGACTTCCAAAATATTTTGTAATGACGCAGATTGGTAGTGGAGCTAATCCAGTCAATTTGATTTCTGTTGATTATGTGGTTGATGCAATTTCAGCTTTATCTCAGCTTGATCAGGTATATCAAACATATCATCTCTGTGATCCTGAACCTCTTACACAAAATCAGTTAATTAATCTATTTTCAAAAACATTAAACAAAAAACTATTGACGATTAAAATAAATCAAAAATTTATAAAGTCATTGATGCGAATTAAGTTCATTTCAAATTTAACTGGAATGTATCCTGAAATGATTGATTATTTTGATCATAACTTAAACTTTAAGTGCGAAAAGACTTTGCAATCGCTTGAACAATTCAATATAACTCCACCAAGACTTGAAAATTACATCGATAAGATTATTGAGTTTGCTTTAAGAAACAGAGATGTTGTTTCAACAAAAGGTTTATGGTAGAAATGAATAAAAGTCTTTTTCTATTTCTTTGGTTTTTATTGTTCGAATTTGCGTTTGGTCAGAATTATGAATTGAACAATATTCGCTTTGAAGGAAATAAAACTTTTTCTGATGGTGTATTGAAAGATGTTCTTGTTTCCAAAGAAACTCCTTTCTGGTTCTGGAAATTTTTAAATCGTTACATAAAAAGTTTTGGGAAACCCCCTGTTTATTTTGATTCACTTAACATTCAAGAAGATGAAAAACGAATCTTGAAATTTTATAAAGACAATGGATTTTTTGATTGCAATGTTTCCTCTCATTTTAATTTAAATAGAGAAAAGAGAAAAGCTGAATTAATTTACCAGATAAATGAAGGTGAAAGATCGAGGATTAACGGTTACAAATATTATGGAATTGATTCAACTAAAATTGGCAGCTGGCTCTATTTGAAAATTATGAAGGAAAAGAAAATTGAAGAAGGTAATTTCTTCCAGCGGGATAAAATTGAAAATGATGCAACACGAATTGTAAACGAGCTTAGAAACTTTGGCTTTATGCTTGCAGAAAGGGATAAAATTGTTGCAACTATCGATACACTTAAAAAAACTGTTGATGTCGAAATTACTTTTCGTCCTGATAGATATTTTACAGTGAGCGAGATTAGAATTGAAAAAAGTGGTCCTTCAAAAGATAATGTAGAAGATGATTTTATTTACAAATTAGTTGGTATTGAAAAAGGCGAAAAATATAGTCATTCTAAAAATCTTGAAGGTCAATTAAGATTGTATCGAACTGGTTTGTTTACATCTACACTTGTCTCTGGAGTCATTGCTGAAACTACTCACTCAACTGTTCCAATTAATATCAGCGTTGATGTAGCTAAAATGAATGAACTTGGGCCGGAATTAATTATCAACAATCAGACTAATAGATTTAATGTTGGTCTTAGTTTGAATTACACCCGAAAGAATTTTTTAGGAAATGCAAGAAAGTTTACTATTGAAGGTTCTGTTGTAACGCAAGATATACTCAATATCAATTATAAAAATGTTTTTGGAAAAACTGGTTTGAAAGACACAACTTTGCTAGGACTTGCAGGAATAAACTTGAGCATTGAACAACCTTACTTATTTTACAAAGACATAAGAGGTAAACTCGAATTTTTTGCTTCTGCAGAACAACAGAAGTTTTATCGTTACTACACTGCTGGTTCTAAGCTTTCTTTTCTTTTTGAATTGCCTAAATATGTGTTCTTTAATAATTATAGTCTTTATACTGGTTATGAGTCTGAAAACATTAATTTCAAACCGCAACTTCCTTTCGAATACATTAAGGGAATTTTGATTAACTCCGGTTTTCCTGTTTCACCTGAAGATACAACTGAAGCAATGATTAAAAGTGAAAGCGAATCGTTCCTGAGTCACTCAAACACAATTTTAGGTTTAGATTTATTTGCAAATCACGCAAATGATATTTTTTATCCTACAAGCGGTTATAATTTTCAACTTTCATTAGAGTATACCGGACTTCTTCCTTATCTAAAAAATCTTTTGAGTGAAAAAAAGGATAAAAACATTCAGTACTATAAAACTCTTGTTGGAATTAATTTTTATACTAATCCTTACAAACCGAGCAAAGGTGCTGTCGCTTATAAATTAAGATTGGGTTATATCCAAAAAATTGAAGGTGAAAAATCGATCTCTCAAAATAAACTTTATTATGCCGGCGGGAGTAATTCCATTCGTGGTTGGAGAGCAAGGGGACTTGGTCCAGTTTTTACTTTCATTGATGAACAAGGAAGACAAATTACAATAACTGAAATTGGCGGTAAAGTTTTACTCGAAGGCTCAGTTGAGACTCGAAATATTTTATTTGGAGATTTCGGTTCAGCTTTGTTTTTTGATTTCGGTAATAGCTGGCGAGATTTGAAATCTGTTTCTTTGAAGACAACAGCTTTAACTTTTGGATTTGGATTCAGGTATTATACATCCTTTGCACCGATAAGGATCGATATCGGAACTCAGCTTTATGATCCATATTCCTATCGATTTATTTTCAAACGAGTCTTCTTTGATGCTGTTCAATTTCATCTTGGTATAGGTGAAGCATTTTAAATCACAATAACTTTAGTTGAATTATGAATAAAGTTAAAATTTTTACAGGCGTCTTTATTGTTTTGATTCTTTTAATAATCTTTTCTGTCTTTTTTGTAAATCGGATTATAAAAAAATCTTACCCACAAACTGAAGGAGAGATCTCTCTAAACGGCATCAAATCAGAAATTAAAATTTATCGAGACAATTTTGGTATTCCATACATCGAAGCAGAAAACGAAGATAATTTGTTCTTTGCCCTTGGTTTTGTTCATGCTCAGGATAGGTTATTTCAAATGGATATTACTCGTCGGGCTGGGATGGGACGATTGGCTGAAATTTTGGGTTCTAATGCTCTTGAATTTGATCTGGTATTTCGAACAACCGGTTTCGATGAAATCGCCAGAAAATTATTTGAAAATGCTTCACCATTAAGTAAAAAAATTTGTAAGTCTTATACAGATGGAATTAATGCTTATCTTGAATTTGCTTCTGGTAATTTTTCAATTGAATTTGATTTGTTGAATTATCAACCAGAAAAGTGGGAACCGTATCAAGTTTATTTAATTGCACGACTAACTGCATGGGAATTGAACCTGGGCTGGTGGGTTGATGTGGTTTACGCACAATTGCAAAACAAACTTCCACCTGAAAAATTATTACAATTGATTCCAGATTATCCGGATTCCGCTCCAACCATTATTCACACAAAATCAAAACTAGAATCTCACAAAACAACTCAAGATTTTTCTCAGTTAAAAATAAATAATCTTTCTAATAATTTTATTGAGTTATTGAATCAATTTTATTCAAGCAACATCAAAGCAAGACAATTTTTAGGGATAAGTGAATCTTATTCTGGAAGTAATTCATGGGCTATATCGGGAAAACTTTCAAAAACCGGAAAACCCATCCTTGCTAACGATCCACATTTAATGTATTCCGTTCCATCGAAGTGGTATCTGGTTTCGCTCAACTCTCCAACTCTTAAAGTTTCGGGAGTAACAATTCCGGGTTCACCTTCTGTCGTAATTGGCAAAAATGAAAATATCGCCTGGGGATTAACTAATTTAATGTTAGATGATTGCGATTTCTTTATTGAAAAACTTGATTCCACTGGAACAAAATATTTTTTTAACAATGAATGGAAAGATCTTGCAGTTCGAATAGACACAATTAAAGTTAAAGATTCATCTGATTTTATAATTAGAGTAAAATCAACTCATCGTGGACCATTAATTCAATCGGCTAATAAATTTTTAGCTGAATCAAATTTCAACGAAACAATTTCAATGAAATGGACAGGTTTTGAATTAAGCGACGAACTTTTGACATTTTATAAAATCAATAAGGCTAAGAATTATAAAGAGTTCAGAGAAGCATTAAAAACTTTCAATTGTCCAGCTCAAAATTTTTTGTGTGCCGATGTTGATGGCAACATCTTTTACAAAGCAGGTGGAAAAATTCCATTTAGAAATTACTCAAATTTTATCTTCCCACTGGATGGAACAGTTCAATCAAATGATTGGAATTTGTATTTAAATTTTGATTCTCAACCTGAAATCTTAAATCCAGAAACAGGATTTATCGCAACCAATAATAATCCTCCAAACTTAGAGATCAAAAATTTAATTGGAAACTTATGGGAGCCTCATTCAAGAGCCGAGAGAATTAATCAACTTCTTAAGAACAAAAACTTGTTTAGTGTAGATGATTTCAAAAAATTTCAGATGGACTTGAATTCACCATTTGCAAAAGATATTTCAACTCACATTGTAAAAGCATTTAATAACTTCAAGATAAAAAATCCAAACCTGGATAAAGCTATTTCTTTGTTTAAAAATTGGGACGGCGAACTCAGAAAATACGATCCAATTTCTCTTGTCTATAATGTCTTTCTGATCAACTTGATGGAAAACACTTTTAAAGATGAAATGGGGGATAAGCTTTACAAACAATTTCTATTTGTTGGAAATGTTCCGCTCCGCACAATTCACCAATTACTAAACAAAAATTATTCAGATTCAATTTCAATTTTTGACGACATCCAGACTGAAAAGATCGAGACCAAGGACGAGATAATTCGAAAATCTCTTGCTCAGACAATTTCAGAACTTGAAAAAAAATATGGACAAAATTTTAAAGAATGGAGTTGGGGAAAAGTTCATAATGTAAAGTTCAGACATTTATTTAGCGGGCAAAGTAGAATTCTGGATAAAGTGATTGATATCGGTCCATATCCAATTGGTGGTGATCAAACAACTTTATTGAATACTAGCTTTAGATACTATGAACCTTTTGAGAATTTTCTCGGTCCATCGATGCGGCAAATTGTTGATTTATCTAACATCGATAGTTCCTGGATTATAATTACAAATGGACAATCTGAACATATCGGTCATAAAAATTACAAAGATCAGAGCGTATTATGGTTGAATGGAGAGTATATAAATTTTAAGACGAATAAATCAACGTACGGAAGCTACAAAGTTTTAATTCTTAAGCCAATAAATTAAAAAAATTATAATTTTATTTGTTAAGTAAAATGCATTCCATAAGAAAAAAATCATTAATTGTATTAAACCTACATTAATGATGAAAATTTTAATAAAATTTTGTGACGATTGTAAAATATGATGAGTTTATTATCATGTAAAACATAGTTTAGTAAATCTTTATAAGATTAGACTTTTGGAAGAAATTTAAACCATAAAGCAAGTGATCATCTTATAAAAATATTTCTTAACTCTATTATCCTTCCTAATTGGAAACAGTATCCTGACCCTTTACTAAATTCGATTGAGACTTTGAAGTTAAAGCATTAACTTATCTACATAAGGAAAGAGGAATATATGAAATGGATCAAGATTTTCATATTGATTGCAACTAATGTTTTTTGTTTTGCCCAAAGCAATCTAACATACATTACTGATTTTAGAGGTTTTGATGATTCAACCGGAAATACACATTTAATATATCGTGCTGGATTGGGCTGGTTTGGTTATTACCATTCAATTTATCATTTTGATTTAAGTACTATGCAAGATTCTCTCTTGATAGAAGCCTATTATTATGATTATCCATGGGGAAATTTAGCAGTTGGGATTGATGATTACGAATTCTGGAAAAATAATCCACGATTCTTTATCTACGGAGGAGTAGCCATAAATCCAGATAATCATACTTACATTTGGCGATTTGACGGACCAACTAATTATTCAATGCTTCCTACACCGAAAAATATTGAAATCTCAAAGCAAAATGACAGTTTAATATATATTGGATTTGGAGGGGGAATGTTAATCAGTACAAATGGTGGGAGATACTTTTCATATCAGATTATCTATTTCCCTTTAATTTCAATTAATCAAAACAACGACAAAATTCTGTTTGGTTTAGATGAAAATTTTACTCTAACAAAATCAATTGATACTGGAAAAACTTTCGTCATTGTAGATACATCATCCAATTGGAATATAAATGCAAAAATGTATTATGATTATGATGGGAATCATATTTATGCTACATCGGGTAGTAAATTATTGATATCAGCGAATAATGGCGATAGTTGGTCTCTTATTAGAATTTTTCCAGATAATATTTACCTTAGCATTGATAATGATCAAATGGGAAAATTCTTTCTGGCTAGCGGTAAAGTTATATTCGTTGCTACAGATTATGGTTCAACTATTACTCCTTATAAAACATTAGACAAAAACATCATTGGAATATATAAAAAACCAAATTCGAATAAGCTTTATGCCGCTACATCAAGTGATATTTTTGAGATAACTCCAGATTCAATTCGATCTATCAAACGACTATGGACAACGGTTGATGATGAAAAAACAATCACACTAAATTCTTTTACGCTTTATCAAAATTACCCCAATCCTTTCAATCCAAAAACAAAAATTAGATTTACAATTCCGGATGGCCCTTTTAACCCGACGGAGGGTGATTTATTCACTACTTTGAAAGTATTTGATTTACTTGGTCGTGAAATCGCAACCCTTGTAAACGAGCCAAAGCAAGCTGGTGAATATGAAGTTGAATTTCATGCAAGTAAATACAATCTTCCATCGGGAGTTTATTTGTACGAATTACGGAGTGGTTCATTTAAATCAGCGAAGAAGTTTGTGTTGATGAAGTGAAAGCTTAGATTGACTTTTGGTAATAAAGCATTAATTTATAATAGAAAGGTAAAAAAATGTTATTAATATATAAAATATATTCATCCCCCCGACCCCCACCCCGCAGAGTTTGTCCTGCAAATATGTTTTCTAATCTATGCGTTAAAAAGTTTTTATCTTTTTGTTTCAACTTTAATAACTTCTATAGTTTCACTTAGAAAAGGTGAGGTAATTACCTGTCGCAGGTTTACGACAGAGTTTACTTGAACATAGAAATTTATCTATATGAAATGAGGAAAGGGATGATTTGATAACTTTATATGCAGGTCAAATCTATAAACTAGTTGGTTAGGTTTTTATTGAATGTTTTTATGTAAGCAATTTGGTTTTTAGTAATTAACATATTAGAATTACAGTAAATAAAAGTAAAGGGAAGGTTACTATGAAAATATTAAAACTAATCAATTTTAGTCTTATATCTTTGCTTCTAATCTTTACACTTAGTTGTAAAGAGAAATCGCTTGATCCGAATGGTCAGGTAGATTACAATTGGCAATTTTTAGGAATGCAAGGCAAAACTGTATGGAAACTTTTATTAGATGGTGATTATCTATATGCCGGAGTTGAAGATTATGGTTTATGGCGATTAAATGTGAAACAACCTTCAGTTAAATGGGAACATCTTGGCATAGGAGATACAATCCAGCAATCTTACGATATAGATGCTATTATTGTTGACAAAGAAACTAATACAATCTTTATTGGAATAGTTGGCACCTCAATTGGTATGCCTGCCGTTGGTATATGGAAAACCACAAATAACGGGCTCAGTTGGATACCTTCTGATAGTGGTATACCGTCGCCATCTAATTCTGTTTATTCTATGGCTCAAAACCCATTAAATCCAAATATTATGTTTGCTCATTGCAATAGGGGCTTATATAAAAGCACTGACAGGGGGAAATCATGGAGATATGTAATGCAAGGTGGAATGACAATTGAAGATATTGAGTTCTATGATAAAAATCCTGATACTATATGGATAGGAGGAGAAAGCAATGCACTTTATTCAATATATTGGACATCAGAGGATGGTGGTGAGACATGGAATGTGGGTACAGGTCGAGCACCACGGAAAACTCTTGTGATTTATGATATAGAATTTGATCCAAACAATTCTTCTACTGTTTACGTTGGTACTATGGGAGAATTTCTTAAAACAACTGATTATGGAAAAACCTGGGATACTTTAATCAATCCCATTTGTTGTCCCTATGTTTCAGCAAATAATATTTCCATTAATCCTAAAAATTCACAAGAGTTGTTCGCCACCGGAAGGTATCTTTATTATTCTACTAACGGTGGAAAGAGCTTTGAGAAAATTAACTTACCAACTGAGTATGACCCGGTAGCTTATGCACTTGCTGTAGATTGGGATAGGAGAATATTGTACATCAGTATATTAAAAGTTGGTATTTATAAAAAAAGATTTTAATTGGAGGTTAAAATGAAAAAAATTATAATCCATTATGCACTTATTTGTTTATTCTTTTTTATCTCCACAAAAGAAATTTTCTCTCAACAAAATTCATTTATACTAAATGGTAAAGAATATCGCTTAATTAACGGTAAGTGGTACAGTTTCTTTAATGGTGCGCAAGGTGGTGAAGCAGACCCAACACGGCTGATTGTTCGGTTAAGAAATCGCGGTAAGGTTGAAGATATAAATTTTAGGAACATAAATTTAGATGGTGTGACATTATGCAGTGATAGATTTCTAAGTGGTTATTATGTATTAAAAATTCCACCCACCCTCAATCCGTTTATAGCAGCAAGAAGGCTTGAACAGACAAATTTATTTGATGCATTAGAATTTGATTTATATTGTGAACTGACAGATAATCCAAATGATTATTACTTCCCTTCTCAATGGAATCTAACTAAAATAGGGATGCCAGAGGCTTGGACAATTGCTAAAGGTAATCCTTCTGTTATCTTAGGTATAATTGATACAGGAGTGAAATTTGATCATCCGGATTTAGTTGATAATTTATGGGTTAATCCAGTTGAAGATAGAAATGGAAATGGCAGAGCAGATTTTTCCCCAATACCACAGGGTGATTTAGATGGATTAGATAATGATGGAAATGGAAAAACCGATGACCTGGTTGGTTGGGATTTTTATTATAGAGATAACTATCCTGAAGATCTTTTTTTAGATGGCCATGGTACTAAATCGGCTGGTGTTGCCGCGGCAATAACGAACAATGGAATTGGTATAGCAGGTATAGCAGGCGGATGGGGGAATGATAAAGGAGTCAGATTTATGGTTTTAAAATCAAGTAGTAATAATGGTGAAGTATATCATTCATTGCTAGCGTCGGCAATTGAATATGGAGCAAGAAATGGCGCTAAGGTTTTAAATATAAGCTTAAGCTTGAAGGATGATTCAACTGTTCTAAGGGAAGCAGTACAATTAGCAGTAAATGATTATGGTGTTGTTATTTCAGCGAGTGCCGGTAATGAACCGAGAGAGAATCGACCATCTTGTTATCCTGCGAAATATCCTGAGGTTATTGCTGTAAGCGCTACAGATCTGGGTGATAGACATATCTATGGTAGTTATCCTGGAACTTGGCTGGATGTAATGGCTCCTAGTGGAGTGATAACAACGTCTAATGACAGTAGTCTATATGAAATGAACT
>JBNAWO010000020.1:0-28971 GCA_049699815.1 Ignavibacteria bacterium
AACGCCGGAAATTGTTGCAAGCACAGAAAGTCCTTTTTCAAGTTTATAAATCTCTTGTTTGCCTGCGCTTTCGATTGATTCTTTTATTCTCTCCATTCCAAAATTATATTTTGAAAGTCCCCTGCGAATAATATTTGCAATTGGGGAATTATATTCCGAGCAATAATTAATCGCTTCTACAATGTCTCCCTTCTTCATCAATTCTCTTATTTGAATCATAAATCGGGGGACATTGACTGATGCCTGTCTTAAAACAAAATATCTTTCAATCACAATGCCAATAGTAATGATTGAGCATAAAAGAATGGGCCACATAAGTAGCCCACCTTTTAAAAATCCAGTAAGTAAGTCCATTTTAGTTTTTATCTCCTATCAACAAATATATCTTCTTTTTTGAGTAACAATCTGAGATTATGATAATCTTTTGCCGCAGCATCTTCATCAAGATAAAATCCAACTTTAACTCTATACATTTTTCCAATTCCGGGCACTTTGTTCGCTTCTACAAAAGCACGATATCCTTTGTTCCGTAAATCTTTTGCAAATGCATCGGCAAATCTTTTTTCTGTATAAGAATTGACTTGAATGAAATAATCACCTTGTGATGAAACTGTTGGTTTCTTCACAACTTTTGTTGTCAGAGCTTTTTTCCTCTGAATTGGTTTCACACCTTCAGTTACTGTAGGTTTTGTTTCAGCAGTAGCAATTGGCGTTTTCGTGGTAACTTTTGGTGCACTGCTTTCAACTTCTTTTTTTGTTGTCGGTGTCTCTTCAACAATCATCGAAGTTTTTTGTTTTACTGAAGTATCAGGCGGAATAGAAGCATATTCCTCGGGCGCAATTATAATTTGTTTCTTTCCAGAAGTTGTTGGTTGTTTTTGAATCACAACAGGTGGTGTAGTTTCTTTTTTCAATTCAACTACTGGTTCTTTTTTAGTTTCTGTTACATCTGAACTTAATGCCCAATAAATACCTACTCCAATTATTCCAATTAAAAGAATTATAAGAGTAACCCACAAAACTCCTGAACCTTCCTTTGCTGAACTTGATGGTGCTGGTCCTGCTCCACTTATAGATGATGGTGCTTGATAACTTCCCGAACCAATTGGTTGAGATGCTAAATCCTCTCCAAATGTAAACTTTGGCTTATCTTGATTGAGGTTCATTTCTGGCATTTGTGAAACCTCCTTTTTGTCTTCTTTTGTTTCTTGAGCTTCAGAAGTGCTCATTTGTTCTTCAGATTTTTCTTCACCCTGAAGTTTTTCTTCGACCTCTTTAAGAACTTCGAGTAATTCGGCTGATAGACTTACATCTTCCTCTACCCCCTGTTCAATTTTATCTTCCGGAACTTTTTGTTCTTGCTGCAAACTTTCGTCAGAAAGTTCTTCTTTCTTTGAAAACTCATCTTTCTCTGGAGTCATTATTGAAACCTTTTTTTCAATTTCTCGCTCTTTTGCTTCCTGAATTACGGTAGGTTTTTCATCTCTGTATTTTAAATTAATTTCCTCAGCCACTCTTGAAGCTGGTGAAAATGAGATGGTGAATTTTTCAGGAATCTCAATCTCACGATTTAAGAGAGCACTGAATTTTTTAGTTGCCTTTGTAATCTTTGGGGCGAATGTACCGAAATTGGCTAAATTAACTTTTTCACCATCTCTTAGTGCTGTTGTAACTGTATCAATAAATTTCTGAAAAACTTGTTCCACTTCTTTTACATCAGCACCAATCTTTGATGCTGCTTTCTCTAAAAATTCTTTTCTATCCATTATTCAATCTTAAAAATGTTTTTTGATGGTTTAAAAATAAAAACTTCTTTTGGTGGAATTAAAATTAAATCGCCTGTCTTGGGGTTAACACCTCTTCTTTCTTTTCTCAATCTTTTTTCAAACTTTCCAAAGTTAGTGAATGTGAGTGAACCTTCTTCCTTAACAACTTCAATTATTGTTTCAAGAATTGCGTTTAAAATTTCATCTACTCTCTTTTGAGTGAGATTTGTTTCTTTTGCTATTTGTGCGACTAATTCACTTTTGTTCATTTAAATTCTGGCTTTTAAATAAATTTGAAAATCAATTGGTTTTTGATTGTAATTAAACCATCGATAATTCTTTTTGTTCATAATATTCTTAAGTTCAATTCCACCATTTAAAAATTTCAGTAACTGATAATCAGCATTTAATTCTAAATCTACATATGGCTCAATCTTTAATTTATGATTAATATCACCATAACTAACTGAATTATACAAAAAACTTAATCTTAAATAAAGTGGGAAATTAAATCTGTATCCATAAGAAAACTTAGTTTGAAGTGCTGGAGTGTGTGGTTCTTGACGAGTAGTTTCTTTTAATCTTGAATTGAGGTACCTCAAATTAAAAAATAAATCGCCATAATCTTTCAAATCAACAAAAAGAATAGTATTTAATTCAAGAGCTTCTGTCTCAAGTTTTCTGTATTTGAAATAACCACTATCTGTTTGACTAACTTCAAAAATATTTTTACCAGCGACATTGTAACGACTTAGTTCAAATTTCAAATTGCTTGTCCTATCAAAATAAATGATAGTTCCAAAACCAACTTTGTTTTTAATTCTTTCAATTGAATAATTAAATGAAGCCGAATCGAGATAAGGATTTTCTTCCCAGAGCTGAATAGGAGTCTTATTCAACAATTTGTTTTCGTAAAATAAAGTTAAAGTCCAGTAATCACTTAAACCAAAACCTAAACGAACACCTGGAGCCAGAAATTGCGAATTATTTTCTTTCTCAGTTTGATAATCCAATCTTGTGATGATATTCATCATATTAAATAATTTTCTAAAATACATTTCACCATAAGCAGAAAGGATTAGAGTGTTCTCATTCAAATTTTTTGAGACTTTGTAAAGATAAGGTTGTGCAGATGCGGTTAACTCAAAATGTTCAAATGTAGAACGTAAAGTTCCAAAAGCACTAATTTCGACAAAAGAAAAATCCCATCGACTGATTTTTTGAAAATCAAAGTTACCACCAAAGTTTAGATTGAATTCACGATAAAATAAATTCTCAAAAGTTCCATTGATATTTACATTGGTGATGTGATTAAAAGTATCAGCAGAAAGTGATCTAAAATTCGAATATTTAAAATAGTCAAATTGCCCTGTAACATTTAATCTTGCAGGGGATTCATTTTCTTTTTGAATGATTAATGAATTATTTAAAAAGAAATTTGTTTTGGAATACTTTGAATTCTTTTCATAATCACGGCTGTTCTCAAAATTCCCACCTGCTGAAAACAAAATGTTTTGAATTCTCCTTGAGTAAAATGCTTCTACTGATGGTAATGAATAAATTCCTGCAGCAGTTTTAATTCTCCCAAAATATTTACTTGTTGTATCTACAATCGCTGGCTGCTGTCTTGATGGATCAGAAAGTCCTTCAAGTTTTAATTCCTGAATTTTTATTCGAGGTAGAATAAATTCTTTTGAAAGGGGCGAAATTAAATCAGGAGTTGCTTTATTTTGTTTTGGAAGTTCAACCGTTGCCTGGCCTGTAATTACAAAATCTGGTAATTCGATCTCCGGAATTTTTGATCGCACTGTATCTTGTTGAGCAAAAAGATAAAGTATTTGCACCATCAAAAAGAAAAGAATTTTTTTCATCGTAAGCGTCTCAACTTATTTTTTGCTTCTTTTCCAAAATCGCCATTTGGATCAAGCTTGGAAACTTCGGTATAAAATTCTCTCGCTTTTCTTTTATCTTTCAAAGTTTCATAAATCTGAGCAACTTTAAATAGACCTTTTACAAGCCAATCAGTATAACCGGCAAAAGCATATCTGAGCTTTAAAAATTCTGTAATTGCATCCTGATAATTCTTTTTCTTTAAAAGTATCTCACCAATCAAATACTGACTTTCAGCCCCAAACTCATCGTTCCTTAATTCTACAACCTTTTTGAAATAACTTAATGCTGTGTCAGGTTTGATGTCAAATTCAATTTTTCCAAGATCGAACAAAGCTCTTGGGTAAAAACCTGATTCCTTAAATCTGATTGAAAAATCAATAAACTGTAATTTAGCTTTAGATATATCGCCTTTTTCAAGATAAGCTTTTCCGAGCCAATAATGAGCCTCGGGAATCAAATTAGAATTGGGATAATTATTGATTAAAGTTTGAAATTGTTCAATTGCTTGATCAAATTTATTCATTACACGATAGATATTTCCCGTCTCAAGAATTGCATCATCGGCAAGTTGATCATTTGAATAATTTCGAATGATTATTGCGAGATTGAAGAGAGCATCGTCAAATGATTTTATTTGAATGAAGGCTTTTGCAATTGAATAATAAGCACTTGTTACAAGCGAGCTATTCGGAAAAACAGAAATGAATTCTCGATACGCTGAAATTGCCTCTTGAAATCTTCTTTGAGATAAATAAAGATCACCCTTTTTAATTAGAAGTTTATCCAGATGAGGATTTCCCGGATTTGATAGAACAAATTCTGATATCACCTGAGCCGCCACATCAATTTTACCCTGAGCAACATAAGCGTATTGAATTCCATTCATTGCATCAATAACAAACGGTGAATTAGGATAGTTTTTCAAAACCTGATTATAACTTTCAATTGCTTTATCATAAAAACCAAGATTAAAATATGCATCACCAATTGAATAATAAGTAAGTGGAATAATTGGTGAATTCGGAAACAATTGGATTACCTTTTTATATTCTTCGATGCTTGTCTCGTATTTACCTTGCTTGAACCTAATCCAGCCAATTAAATATTGAACTTCATCAGCGTATCGAGATACAGGATATTGAGATAAAAATCTTTTCAGTTCATCAATTGCACCTTCGAGATTTCCCGCACGGAATAAAGCTTGAGCAAGTTGATAGGAGACATAATCACTTCCACGAGCATCAGGATCAGAAAAATAATCTCGATAAAGTTGACTTGCTTTAGCAAAATTTTTCTGAGCGTAGTAAGAATCAGCAAGTCTGAGTTTTACTTCGTTATAATATTTTGAATAAGTAAAATTTTCTAAAAACTGCTGACTTAATTGAATTACTCTCAAATAATTTTTCGAATTAAAATTACAATAAATTAATCCGTAAGTTGATAATTCCTTTAGAAAATCATCATTGGAAATTTTTAAGACACGTTCGTATTCACTTATCGCTTTATTGTATTGGTTTAGAGTAAAATAAGATTCAGCCAGATAAAATCTGACCTTGTCTTCATCTCTAATATTTTTTCTGCTCAAAATTTTATTTGCAATGAAAATAGTCGCATCAAAATTATTTAAGTAAAAATTGGAAATTGCAAGTCCCAGCAATGCATCAGAATAATCCTCGTCCTGTTCATCGATTAAGCTGACTGCGAGCTCAAAATTATTTTTAGCAACGCGAAAATTTTTTCTATCAAGTGATATTGAACCAATAATTAGAGCTGCATTTGCTCGTGTTTTTTCATCAAGTGTATCTTCTATAACTTCAATTAAAAATTTTTCGGCATCCTGATATTTTTTCAATTCATAGTTTATCAAGCCAATTTGAAATTTTGCTTTCGAAGTGTATTCACTTGAAGGATATCTTGAGATGTAATCTAAAAATTCTTGAATAGCTCTTTGATTGTTTTCCAGATTTCTGCTTATAAATCCTAACCAATAAAGTGAACGCTCGGCTAATGAATCATTCCCTGCGACTAATTCTTTAAATACTTTATGAGCCTGTTCAAATTTATTTTGTTGATATAACGACCAGGCAAGTCCATATTTTGCTGGCCTAACCATTTTCGAATCTGGATATCTGTTAACAACATTTTGGAATTCTACTTGTGCTTCGTAGAACTTTCCAATCTTATAATAACTATTTGCAAGGATATAATAAGCCTCAGCTAAATTTTGCTGAGAAAGTGAACGAACCTTTGGGTTATTTAATCGTGAAATTGCTTTGTTATAATTTCCATTGATGTAATGCGCCAGAGCAACTCTTACTAGTCCAAGTGGCGTTAATGGTGAATTCGGAAATTCTAAAATTAAACTTTCGTAATAGTATTCAGCTTTATCGTAGAGTTTTAATTTCTCATACAAATAACCAAGAGAAAAGTAAGTGTGATCAAGTTTAGTGTTAGTTTCTTTATGCCTTAATGCTTCAAGAAAATTTTTCTCAGCTTCCTGAAACTTATCTTGTGCTGAATAAACTTCTCCTAACCAATATTTTGCCAGACCAATGTACTTGCTATCTGGTATATTTTCAATCAATTTCAATAGAAATTTTTCTGAATTATTATAAATCTGAAGGGTAAAATAAATTTCACCTAAACGAAGAAGAGCCAAATCATAATTTTTATCGTAAGGAAATTTAGTCACATAATTTTCAAGATCTAAAGTAGCTTCAACAAACTCATTAAGTCGAAATTTGATATCGCCCAATAAAAAATAAATCTGAGCCAATGACTCATAGCTCAATTCCTTACTTTCTTTAATTTCATTGAAAATTTGGTAAGCTTCTGAATAGAAACCTTCTTGAAAAAGTTTTAATCCCCTATCAAATTTATCCACCGAAGATTGGGCTGATAGGACTTGAAACGATACTATAAATACAATAAAAATTAGCCTTTTCATACAATCAAAAATAGGAAATAAACTAAACTTATGAAAAGAACAGAACTCAAATTGACCATATCATTATCAATGAACTTCACTCCTTTAAAATAAATTGTTTCACCATCACAATGAATTTTCTTCTCGGTTAATTTTCCACAAGTAGAACATTGATAAGTGACCTGAATAGTCGCACCAATTAAACTATCGAAAAGATTTCCAATCAATGAAAAAAGAATAATTGAAATAAAAGTTCGGATACTTAGTTCAATGAAAAATCCAGCGCTTAAAACTATGAAAACCGATCCTAATACTCCTCCAATTGTACCGATGAAAGAAATTCCACCGGAAATTCCAGGCATGACTTTTTTGAAATTTGTAATTAAGTAAACATTCTTCGCAAAAAGAGTTCCAAACTCAGTAGACCAGGTATCAGCAGTCGAAATTGCAATTGAAAGCAAATAAATTTTATACCAATCAATATTCGCGGGCAACAAATTACTCATAACTATTATTAACAGAGGAACCCCGCCATTTGCAAGAACCTGTTTGTAATCCCTTCGGCTTCCTTTTTCGAAAATGGAACTAACATCTTTTTTGCTCAATCTCTCAGCGATTTTAGAAAGCAAAGATGAAAGGATGAAGAAAGTCAGTATCGGAACTGTCCACTTCCAGCCACCAATTCCATAAATGAATAACGCCAGAAGAAAAGTTGATGCTGAACCTCCGAAATCAAGAAAATTCACTTTAAAGGAAGCCAGTGAGATTAATAATGCAAGAAAAAAAGCAAGTAAGAACGAATAAATATCAATTCCGTTTACAAAAAACATCATCGTTGCTGATGATAGGATAATTGGTAGGCTTAGATTGTCAGTTCCTTTAGTACTTAATGCTTCCGTAATTCCACCAAGTAGAGAAAATATTAAAGCCAGAAAAGAAAAATTCAACCAATCGTAATTGATAAAATTTAAATCTTTCCACAAAGTTAGCTTTACAATCCAGAGAAGAAAAAATGAGCTTACAATAAAAGCAATTGTTCCGTTAAAAGTTTTTGGTTCTTTCGTAATTCGAGTAAGATATTTATTAGTTGAAGCACCTCCGACAAGAGCAGCTACCGCGTCTCCAACTGAAAAAATTAAAAAACTTACACTGATAATGTACTTATTAACATTCCAGAAAAGTAAAGTACAAATTAAAAACGAAAGTGGATAATAAAAGATTCCAAAATTTTCAGTTTGAGAATCATTGATTTGTTTGAGAAGATGTTTCCTGATCAAAATGAAATTTGTAACGCTAAAAGCAATTCCAACAAAAATTACAATCCAAAAATTTTGAAGAACAAACGGAACATAAACAACAATAAATCCGGTTGTTATGTGAAGTAATTTCCTGGAGAGAGATTTACTTAAAATATTTTTTCTTGCTAAAATTTCGAAAGTGACTAAGAGCGCAATAGTGATAAAAGCTAAAATTGAAATAATTAAAAATTCATTCATAGTTTTTTGAAATTAAGATAATTTCAATATAGGATTTTCGCAATGAATGGTTTAAAACAAAAAACCGCCTTCGAGAGGCGGCTTTTCGATAGTTTATTTATTGTTTAGGGAGGTTTTTGATTTCGTATTCACAAACTGTTTTGTAAGTTGGATCTTTTCTCCCTTCTTCAAAAGATGCTTTTGCTTCGTTCAACTTACCAAGATTTTTGAGAGCCAATCCTTTATAATAATAAATTCCTCCCTTAGGAATCTTGTTTCGATATTTTAATGCATTATCAGCGGCGATAAGTGCTTCATCATATTTAGAAGTTTCTACATAAGCTCTTGCAAGAGCTAAATAAGCTGCATCATTTTTTTCATTATATTGAATAGCTTTTTTTAGATTGTCAATCGCTTTTTCGTATTCAAAAATCTTTAGGTTTTGATCGGCAAGTTTAAGATAAGCAAGTGAGATATTTTTCTGAGCTTCGCTTTTTAGTTGGACATTCTTTGTAAGTTCAATAGCCTTCAAAAAATTATTGACAGATTGTTCGTAGTTCCCACGAGTATATTCAAGAGTTCCAAGGGCATTGTAAGCCAGATCAAAATCGGATTTTAATTTTAAAGCTTCAGATAATTCAGCATAAGCTTGATCAAGTTGATTCATTCTTCGGTGAGCAATTCCTTTTTGGTAATGAATTCTATAATCTTTCTGAATCTTTAGGGCTTGTTCATAAAGTTGAATTGCAGCCGAATAATTGCCTTCCTTCATTTTTTGATTGCCGTCATTATATAATTTGGCTGCATCGGGATTCATTTCTTGGGCATATAGAGAAAAATTAAAAAGAATTACTATAAGAAACGCATACATTAATCTCATAATTCAACTCCGTTTGATTTTAATTGGGATTAAATAACTCTACAAATTCAAAACTTAGTGCGGAAGGCGGGACTTGAACCCGCACGCCTCTCGGCGCCACCCCCTCAAGATGGTGTGTCTACCAGTTCCACCACTTCCGCAAAGAACTGATGCAAAAATATTATTTTGAGTAAAAAATTACAAGATTGGTTTGAGATAAATAAAGATAATTGAAATTAATTCCTCACATTTACAAATAAAATTAGATGCCTTTATTCTTCCACAGATCTTCTGCTTCTTTTCATCAATAATTTATTTATTTCACGCATAAACTCTCGTTCAAAGACATAAAACTTTGCTACTTTATAAGGCGAAAGAACATTTTTAATATTGGAATGGAACTCTGTTCTATTCTTGAATAATTCTTTTTCAAGCTCATTTAATCTCTGTTCTAATTCCTCAAATTTTTTTGGTTGAAATTTAGATTCATCTCTGGTTAATCTTTCAATTTGATCAAGGACTTTATCTCTTTCCCGTTGAATTTCCCAGACCTTTTTTTGATGTTCATTATATAATGCAAAGAATCTTGTCGATTCATCTTCATTTAGATCTAATGTTTCAATTAACTTAATTTTCTTAAACTCTTCCAGTCTTTTTCTTTGATTTTCACGCATTTCCCAGGGCTGAGCATTAAGTTGATTTACTGCAAAAAACAAAACGATAAAGCTTAAAATTATTTTCATAACTCATTCTCCTAAAAATTTTTTATTCTCTAATTGGGCAATAATTTCATCCATCTCTTTCTCATCAAGATTATTGAGTGCGGGATACGAATCATTAATCAAATTGTCATTACTTAAAAACAAATAACCAAGCTGATCTAAAAAATTTACAACATCCTTGAAGTAATCTGATTGAGGAAGCGTTGTCAAATCTATATTTTCATAAATATAATCTTGATTGATATAACTGCTTAAAAAATCTGTTGAATTAGTTTCATTTAAATTCTCTTGCCTGACTATTTCTCGGTTACTAATACTTTTCACACTCGATAAATTAAAGTAAACAACAAAAGCAATCAAAAGCATCACAGCAAATGCAAACGAAGGTTTAAATTGAAACTCGAACCAATTTGTCTTTTTTCTCTTTGAAATAATATCTTCCACATCAATTGCTTGAATGTATCGCTCGCTTTCATTTAATAAAATTTGATTTTCTTTCTCCAACGATACAAAAAGATTTTTTAGTTCTTCAAACTCTGTTGTACAGGATTTACAAACTTCAAGATGTTTATCCAATAAGGTCTTATCTAGGTCTGTAAGTCCTGTATCAAAAAATTCAATCATCAATTTTTTGTAATCTTCACAATACATCTTTTAACTCCTTTTGCAATTTATTAACTGCATGAAAATAATTCGCTTTCAAAGCTCCAACTGAAGTTCCAAGAATTTCTGAAATCTCTTCATAAGAAAGTCCATCATAGTATCTTAAAGTGAAAACTATTCTTTGTTTTTCTGGAAGTTTATTAATGGCTTCCTGTATTTTATTAGACAATTCATTTTCCCTATAGCTTAATTCGGGAGATTGCTTTTCATCTTTAAAAAGCCATTCTTCGACCTCATCGTAATCAAAAAAATTGCGGATCTTTCGTTTTTTTAATTCGTTCAGGGATAAATTTGTGGTGATTCTATAAATCCAAGTATAAATTGAAGATTCTCGCCGAAAATTTTTCAGATTATTATACATTTTAATTATTACTTCTTGAGTAAGATCACTGGCATCTTCGTGATTTCCAAGCAATCTGTAAGCAGTCAGATAAATCTTTCTTTTATACTTTTCCACAAGAATATTAAAAGCCCGCACATCGCCTGCCAAAAATTGATCAATTAAAAGATTATCTTCTATCTGACTTTTCATCTTTTTATTGACAAAAATAGAATGTATGAAGTTTAAATGCTTAATTTGAAAAGTTTAATCTTTTTAGAGAATTAACATCGGATGTAGTTCAATTGATGATAGTTTAGAAGTATAAAAGAATTCTGAGGATTTAAGTAATTTTGTCTTTGATAAAAAACAAATTCAGGAGCGGCTATGAAAATTAAATTTGGAACTGACGGCTGGCGAGGAGTTATTTCTGATGATTTTACATTTGAGAATTTAATCACAGTTTCTCTTGCGGCGGCTAAATATTTTTCAAATCATCCAAAAGTTCAGAATGGAATCGTGGTCGGTTTTGATGCTCGTTTTCTATCCGACGAATACGGGAAACTTGTTGCAAGAGTCTTGGCTTCCAAAGGAATTAAAGTACTACTTGCCGATAAGATGGTCTCTTCACCAATGGTTTCGCTTGCAGCAAAAAATATGAACCTTGCAGGCGGAATAATGATAACTGCATCACATAATCCACCAAAGTACAATGGTTTTAAGATTAAAGGAGATTTTGGTGGATCAGCTCATCCTGAAATGGTTGCAGAAGTAGAAAAGGAACTTCCTAATGTGGAAAAAGATTTTAAACCACAAGAGTTTGAAGAACTTGTTAAGAATGGTTTAATTGTTTTAACTGATTTAAGAAAATTTTATAAAGATTATATCATCACCAAATTTGATGTTAATAAAATTAAAAATTCAGGTTTGAAGATTATTTATGATTCGATGTATGGTTCAGGCCAGGGATTTATGAATGAACTCTTAGGAATTGATGAGATACACAATTTTCACAATCCACTTTTTGGTAAAGTAAATCCTGAACCACTTGAAGAAAATTTAAAAGAACTTTCTGAAACAGTTATAAAAGGTAAATATGACATTGGGCTTGCGGTTGATGGTGATGCAGATCGAATTGGAGCAATGGATGAAAAAGGGAAATTTGTCGATTCACATAAAATTTTCTCGCTTCTCTTGAAATATCTTTATGAAAAGAAAAATCTTCGTGGAATGGTCGTAAAAACTTTTTCCACTACTGAAATGTTGAATAAAATGTGCGAAAAATATGGACTTGAAATCACTGTGACTCCGGTCGGGTTTAAACATGTTTGTAAATTAATGTTAGAAAAAGATGTTCTAATTGGTGGTGAAGAAAGCGGTGGAATTGGAGTTAAAATTCACTTACCTGAAAGAGATGGTATCTTTTTGGGACTTCTTTTAACAGAGCTTTTAATTGATTATCAAAAACCATTAAGCCAACTTGTTCAATCACTTGAAGATGAATTTGGTCCGCACAAATACAAAAGAATAGACATTCACACTACAGAAGAAAAGAAGCAAGCAATTCTTTCAAAGTGTAAAAGTGGAACGATTAAATCGCTAAACGGTTATGAAGTAATTAAAACCTCTGATCTTGATGGCTACAAATTCTTTGTTGATAACGGTTGGTTGTTAATTAGAGCATCAGGAACAGAGCCCATTTTAAGATTTTATTCCGAAGCAGACACCCTTGAAAAAGTTGAAAAACTTTTAGAAGCAGGAATTAATCTTCAATGAATATAATTAAGTGGTTTATAATTGCATCAATAATAATTTCTAATCAGATTATTGCTGACGAAAGCTTTAATAAATTTAATTCAAAATATGATTTATTGAACTTTTTTGAACTCCAACAAAATAGAATCTTCTGGAAACTAAATTCTTACCAATCCCAAGATTTTCATTCTAATGATTACTTCTTGGTAAATCAAAGTTCAAATAAAAGTAAAGTTGACTCAACCCGAATTAAGTGGGAATATCTTGGACCGTTCATTGGTGCTGTGGTAATTACAAATTTTTCGCTTTATTACATTTTCAAAGGGGCATATTGGAACGAACAAAAGACCAAGTTTCATACTTTCAATGATTGGAACAATGCTGATATGAACATTGACAAACTTGGGCATTTTTATGCGGGAATGTTATTATCAAATGCGTCTTACAAAATCTTGAAAGCCACAAATGTCCCTGAAAATTATTCTGTGATTTCTTCAATACTTTCAAGCATTTTCTTTCAGACACAAGTCGAAATTCACGATGCATATTATAAAAAGTGGGGTTGGAGCTGGTGGGACTTTTCAGGAAATGTTCTGGGTGCAATTTATCCTCACCTTCAAAATCATTTTAAACCACTTCAATCTATTAATTTAAAGTGGAGTTATCATCCATCACCAGCTTACAAAAAAGGCTGGTATGATTACTGGATAAAAGATTATGAAGGCTTTACATATTACCTGAGTTTCAATATGCACTCAATCCTTCCATCACCTATAGATAATTATTGGCCTAAGTGGTTAAACATTGCCGTAGCTTATGGAGTTGAAAAAGTCAAACTCGGAAAAAATATCTGGAATAGTTCAGGAAAACCTCTTGGAGATAGAGAATGGTACATTTCAATCGATTACAGTTTGTTGAAATTGTTTAATCCAGAATCTAAAACTTTAAGAGAAATTTTAGACTTGATTGATCATTTCCATTTCCCAGCACCTGCGATTAGAATCTTTCCATCTACAATCTGGTATGGAATATACTTTTAGTTAATTCTGATAATTTCATTCGTAAATTTTTTTCAAGAAATCCAGTCAAAATTATTTCAGAAAGAATTGATAGCTGTTAAGGATTGATATCGAATATGCCTTCAATTTTATTCAAATTAACAAAAGTATGGCAAGCCCTGATTAAATCAGGTGAAGTTAGAACATCAGGTCCAATTACTTTGACAAATTTCCCCAATGAGCAGAGGTAACTTATAAGCGGGGCAAAATCACCATCACCAGTTATTAAAATAATTTCATCGAGATGCGGTGCCTGATTCATAACTTCCATTGCCATCTCTAAATCCATATTTGCTTTGGTAGATCCATCAGGCAATTTTTTAAGCGGTTTAGAAACAACACGATACCCAAGCAAGGCAAGATGATTGATAAAATCTATCTGAGATTTATATTCAGGATCATAGCAGGTGAAAACTGACATAGTTACAATCGCATCGTTTGAGCGTAAAAATTCTTTTAAGACAGTAAAGTTAATTTTTGATTTTTGTTCAATTGTTTTTACAGCTAAGTAAATATTTTGCAAATCAATGAATACACCTATCCTACGCATCTTTAGAAATACCTATAAAATTTAAGATTTTTAATTAAACAAGAGAAACGAATGAGATCTCGCCGCTCTTTACGCCTTTTAAACTGAAAATTTCCTCAGCAATTGTTTTAATTTTCTTAGCCCTGTCTTTCATTATTACAACTTCAAGGCAATTCTTTTCATCGATATGTATGTGAGTTGTCGAAATTATTGATTTGTAATTTTCATGTTGATAATGAGTGATTCGATCTTCAAGTTCTCTCCGATGATGATCATAAATAAATGAAACAATCCCATAAACCACTTCGTTTTTTATTTCCACTTTTTCTTTTGCGAGAAGTTGTCTCACAAGATCTCGAATTGCTTCTGAACGATTATAGAAGCCTCTTTTTTCCAGATATTTATCAAATTTCTGGATTAGATCATTTTCCATTGAGACTCCAAAACGATAAAGTTCATCTTTCTTTTTTCTTTTTATTGGCATATATCACCTCTTTTTTGTTTTAGTTAGAGTTATAAAAATTTTTTGTTTTGATAAATATGAAAAAATTTTCAATTGTAATTTCACTTCCTCAAGTCTGTATATGATTCAAAACTTTTTCCTTTACTTCAGAATAAAGACTCATTAAAACTCTCTCATTTGTCATTGGTGCTTTAAATTGAATTTCCATTTCAGGATTGAAATTCAACATCGCCTTAAGGATTGCGAAATATGAACCAATTCCGTACATAAACGGCGGTTCACCAACTGCCTTTGATCTGAACGGTCCAAATGGATTTGCAGCATTCTCAAGAAAATAAACTTCAATTTTTTCAGGTGCAAAATAAATATCTGGCACTTTGTAAGTCGAAAGTGCATCGGTGATTAATTTGCCTTTTTCGTTGTAAATAACTTCTTCAAGGGTCATCCAGCCAATTCCCTGTACAATTCCACCCTCAACCTGACCGAGATCAACTACTGGATGAACTGAATCACCTAAATCGTGAACAACTTTCACAGAATCTATTTTGTAAGTTCCACGCAGACAATCGACGGTTACTTCAACTAAAGCAGAACCGTAAACATGATAAGCAAAAGGTTTACCTTTCGAAATCGTTCGATCAAAATACACATCGGGAGTTGCGTGATGGGCATGAGCTGATAAACTAATTCTATTAAAATATGCTTGATGAATTAATTCATCCCAGTTCAAGTCAGTTTTTTCATTTTCAATATAAATCCATTCATCTTCGATTTTAATTTTAGTTTCATCTGAAACATTTAATTTTTGTGCAACAAATTTCTTCAATCTATTCAAAATTATTTCACACGCTTCCATCAAAGCAAAGCCATTTAAATCAGCTGCTTTACTTGCAGCAGTTGGAGAAGTATTGGCTATTCGTGTTGTGTTTGTTGACTCAATTTTTATTCTTGATGGTGAGATTGAAAACATCTTTGATGCAATTTGCAAAAGTTTTGCATTCACACCCTGTCCCATTTCTACTGCAGCAGTGCTTATTCCAACACTTCCATCTACATAAATATGAACAAGTGCACTCGCCTGATTTAAGTGAGTGGATGTGAATGAAATTCCAAAACAGATTGGCATTATCGAATAAGCTTTTTTTATGAATTTGCTTTTACGATTAAACTCATCTATTTCAACTCTTACTTTTTCAACATTATATTTTTCTTCCAGGATGTCATAACAAATTTTTGAACGGCAATTTTCAGCACGTTGTCCATAGGGAAATTCATCGCCTTCTTTGAGAAGATTAATTTTCTGAAGTTTATGATAATCAAGACCAGTAACTTGTGCAGCTTTAAATAAGGCGCATTCCATTACAAACATTGCCTGCGGTCCACCAAAACCACGAAATGCTGTGCTTGGCGGTAAATTAGTTTTACAACTATATGCAGTGGCTTTAACATTTGGGATGTAATAAGTATTTGTAGTATGAAACAGAGTCCTTTCAAGAATCGCTGGTGATAAATCTGCAGCAGCACCAGCATTCTGATAAAAAGTTACTTCATATGCTAAGATTTTTCCATCTTTGTTCAATCCAATTTTAAAATCAGATGAATAAGGATGTCGTTTACCTGTCATCCTCATATCTTCCTGACGAGGGAGAATTAATTTAACCGCAGTGTTTAATTTCTTAGCAGCTAAAGCTGTCATAACTGCCCAGTGAGTTGCTTGATCTTCTTTACCACCAAATCCGCCGCCAAGTCGAAGTACATCAACTTCAACTTTATTCATTGAAATTCCAAGTATATGAGCAGCAATTTTTTGAACATGAGTGGGATTCTGAGTCGATGAGAAAATCTTTACGCCATCTCGATCAATTGGAATAGCAATAGAACCTTGTGTCTCAAGATAAAGATGTTCCTGCGCACCCGATTCAACTTTTCCTTCGACAATGTAATCACAATGTGACCAGGCTTCATTAACATTTCCAAGTGAAAAAACTCTTGGAGGAATTATCAACGAACCTTTTTCAAAAGCAACTCTCGGATCCAGAATAGGTTCAAGTTCTTCGATTTCGATTTTTATTTTCTTTGAGGCTCTTTTAGCTGTTAAAAAATCTTCCGCAACTACAAAAGCAATTGGTTGACCAACGAATTCAACTTTTTCTTCTGCAAATAAAACTTCATCCTGTACAATTCCACCAACCTGATTTTCTCCTGGAATATCCTTATAAGTGAAAATATACTTTACTTTTGGAAATTTAAGAGCTTCCTCAAGATATAATTTTTTAATAACTCCATGAGCTTTGGGAGAAGTGAAAACATATCCATAAAGAATTTTTTCATAAGGAATAAAATCATCGACAAATTGTGATTCGCCACGAACATGTTTAATCGAATCGAAGTTAATCATAACTACCTCTCCTCTCTTAAAATAAAATCTTCAGTGATTAATTCCGGGAAAAACTTTTCAAAATGTGCAAGCAATAATTGACGCAGCAATAAAGTTTTATACTCAGCTGAACCACGAGCATCACTTATTGGCGAAATTTCTTTTAGTGCAATTTCAACTGACTGCTCGATTGTTCCAAGATTTATTTCTTTATTTTTTAGAAATGAAGATGTTTCTTTCAAAAACAAAGGAATTGGTGCAACTCCTCCAGCTGTAAATGAGACTTCTTTAAAAATTCCATTTTCCACATAACCGAAGAAGGTCGAATTCACACTCGCTATATCCAGATATGTTCTTCGAGAGATTTTTTCGAAATTAAACAAATAACCTTTATCTGGTTTTTTAAAACTTATTGATTGAATCAATTCATCTTCTTTTTTATCAAGTTGCTTGTATGCGAGAAAGAATTTTTTTAGAGGAACAGTTCGTTTTTCATTTCCATTGCTTAGATGAATATCAGCATTTAAAGCGAGAAGAATATTGGTAAAATCGCCAATTGGTGATGCGTTAACAATATTTCCCGCAACTGTTGCTCGATTTCGTATTGGTTTTGATCCAAAAAGTTTTAGAAAATCTTTTAATTCAGGAATTATTAACTGTATCAAATCTGATTCTTCAACTTCCGAAATAGTTGTTGCCCCGCCAATAAAAATTTCTTCCCCAATTAATTCAACTCCCTTAAGTTGATTTTTTGAAGAAATTAAAATCACATCTTTTTCAACAAGCTCATCCCATTTTTGAACATATAAATCAGTCCCACCTGAGACAAAAATATTCGATTCTGTTCTTGATGATTTCTCTTCTTCAAATTGAAGCGACTTTAATTTTTCAGGAATTGAAGCAAAATATTCAGGAATAAGTTTAATTTTTATTAATTCATTTATAATGGATTTTTCTTTTCCGTTTGTTCTTTTAATTGAAGAATTCAGAAATTCGATTGTGCTGTTCAGAGCTCTCTTAATTCCCGCATAACCAGTGCATCGACAAATATTTCCAGCGACAAATTGAATAGCATCATCAAGCTTGTAATCTCTTTGCGTTATAAAATAACCAAGCGATGAAACAATAAATCCGGGTGTGCAAAAACCACATTGAGTCCCGCCGAGTTCAACAAACTTATCTTGCAAGTAATTTGGATTTTCTAAATTCAGTCCTTCAATGGTAACAATATGTTTAAGATGAGCATCGCCCAGAGGAAAGAGACAGGAATTTACTGTTTTATACTTAATTTCATCATTAATTAATTCACCAACCAGAACAGTGCAGGCACCACAATCACCTTCTCGACAACCTTCTTTTGTTCCTGTGAGTCTTTGATTCTTTCTGATAAAATCAAGGAGGACAAATCCAGTTGGAAGGTCAGTTTTAATTAGTTCATTATTTAGAATAAAAGTAATCATTTTAATCTCATCAATTTCGCTCAAAAATTAGTTTTTTTATTTTGAATTTCAAAGAGCGATTGCCATTCAGAAAATCTCAAATGACATTTAAAATTTTCTAAATAAATCCTTTAAAGCGAGTTCCAAACTTTCAAATTCGAACTCAAATCCTACTTCTAGTGCTTTTTTAGGTATCACCTTACCGCCCTTAATCAAAAGATCTGCCATTTCGCCCAGAAGCAATTTCATTTTCCATTCTGGAATTCTTATCCAGCACGGACGCTTCAAAACTTTACCAAGAGTTTCACAAAACTCTTTCATTGTAACTGCCTGAGGTGAAACGGCATTGATTGGTCCAGAGATCGAGTTATTCTCAATTACAAATTTGAAAAGTCGAATTAAATCTTTTTCATGTATCCAGGGAAAAAATTGATTTCCACTTCCAAAATAACCACCGACAAAAAACTTGAAAGGCAAAGAAATCAATGGCAATGCTCCTCCATCACGACTTAGAACTGTGCTTATTCTCACATTAACTCTTCGAACATTGAATTGATCAACTAAAGAAGATGCATTTTCCCAATCCACACAAACTTTTCCAAGAAAGTCATCCGATGGAGGTGAATTTTCATCTGAAATATTATTAATATCAAATCCATAATATCCTACTGCCGATGCAACGATAAAACTCTCCGGTTTCTTTGATGACTTAGAAATTAGCTCAACAAGTTTTTTGGTCGTTTCAATTCGACTTGTGTAAATTTCTCTTTTAGTTTTTTCAGTCCATCGTCCCTTTGCAATTGATCTACCGGAAAGATTAACTAAAATATCCGTATCTTCTATTAAATTGATTAAAAGACTTTCATCATCATTCCAAGAATAAAAATCAACAAATGGGATTTTCGATTTTGCTTTTTCAACATCTCTAACAAGACCTCTGATTTTATATTCAGGTGTTAAAAACTTTGCAAGCTTTGAACCAATTAAACCTGAAATTCCACCTATGAGAATGTTTCTGGACATAATTTCCTCATTTTATTTAAATAAATTAATTCAGAATTACCGAGAATTCAAGAATACAATTTTTCAATTTTATATATGCTAAATTTTGCATATATTTGTATGCTTAAAAATTATAACTATTCTATGAAAAATCTTTCAGAAAAATTTAAAGCTCTTTCAGACGAAACAAGATTAAGAATAATCAATCTATTTATTAAAAGTGGAGAAAAACTTTGTGTATGTGAATTGATGGACGCATTAAAAATTCCTCAATATGCTGTCTCAAAAGCTTTAACGGTACTTAAAAATGCTGATTTGCTTAGCTGGAATAAAGAAGGGACCTGGGTTTATTATCATTTAAATACCAGCAACCAGGAAAACAAAAAATTGTTTGCATTCTTGAAAAATTTCTTACAGGATAAAACTTTTTTTGAAGATGAAGAACGATTAAATCAAAGACTTATTTTGCGAGAAAATAATCGCTGCGTCATTGGAATAATCCCAGAAAACAAACTTTATAAACTTATCAGAGAAAAAATAAAGAATTAAAAATTGGATTTAAACTTTAAAGGTAAAACCATATGAACTGGAAAGAACAATATAAATCGTTTTTGTGGATAACAGGATTTTTTCTGTTTGCTTATTTCATGCCAATTGAAACAGAGAAATTCCGCAATTCAATAATTGATGCTTTCGCTCTTGCTAAGTGGTATGCACAGGAACATGTACTTTTATGTCTTGTGCCTGCATTTTTTATTGCCGGAGTAATTGCAGTTTTCATAAGTCAGGCATCCGTTGTTAAGCACTTTGGTGCAAAAGCAAAAAAATGAAAAGCATATTTAATTGCTTCTGTATCGGGAACGATTTTAGCTGTTTGTTCCTGTACTGTACTTCCTTTGTTCTCAAGTATTCATAAACGAGGTGCAGGATTAGGACCGGCAATAGCTTTTCTTTATTCGGGGCCAGCAATTAACATACTGGCAATTATTCTAACAGCAAGAGTTCTTGGATTAGAGCTCGGAATTGCAAGAGTAATTGGGGCGGTCTCATTTAGTATTATAATAGGATTGATAATGGCTTTCATTTATCGTAAAGAAGAAAAAGTTAGAACTGAAGCTCAACTTGTTATGCCAGAAATGGAAGAAGTTAGACCTTTCTGGCAAACTGCAACTCATTTCTTTATTCTAGTCGCAATTCTTGTTTTTGTGAATTGGGGTAAACCACTTGAAACTGAAGGTTTCTGGTATTTTATGTATGCAAATAAATGGTTTATTACTTCTCTACTTGGGCTCGGCTTTGCGATTTCAATGGTTTATATAGTTGGAGTAAAGAGATTATATGTTTTACTTGGTGTATTAGCGGTAACTCTTTCGGCGATTTTCTTTTATCATAATCCAACAATCCCATTTGTAGTTGGAGTAGTTGCCACCACTATTGCATTAACTTATACAGAAGGTGAACCGAATCAATGGCTCGGTGAAACCTGGGGATTTACAAAACAAATTATGCCTTTACTTGGAGCTGGTGTACTTGTCGCAGGATTTCTCTTAGGTTCAGCAGAAGGAAACGGCGGAATTATACCAAAAGAATGGATTTATACTTTAGTCGGTGGCAATTCATTGTTTTCAAATTTCTTTGTATCCATAACAGGTGCATTTATGTATTTTGCAACTTTAACTGAGATACCAATTTTACAGGGATTAATAAATAATGGAATGGGAAAAGGTCCGGCGCTTGCATTGCTTCTTGCAGGTCCGGCATTGTCTTTACCAAATATGCTTGTAATTCGTGGTGTAATAGGCACACAAAAAACTGTTGTGTATGTATCATTAGTTGTTATTATGGCAACAATAAGCGGACTTATTTATGGATCGTTATTCTAATGGCTAAATTGTCAAATTGTTTTATTGTTTTGAACAATACAACAATTTAGCAATTAAACAATTGAACAATTTATTAAAGGAAGTAAATGAAGAAAAAAATCTTAATACTTTGCACAGGCAATAGCTGCCGCAGTCAGATGGCGGAAGGATTTCTTAAATCATTCGATAAAGAGCTTGAAGTTTATTCCGCTGGAACTAAACCGGCAGATAAGGTTAATCCAAAAGCAGTTCAGGTAATGAAAGAAATCGGTATAGATATTTCACAAAATTATCCAAAGATGGTAGATCAATTTATTAATGATCCATTTGATTATGTAATAACAGTCTGCGACAATGCAAAAGAAACTTGTCCGGTTTTTATTGGTAAAGTTGGAAAGCAATTGCACATAGGATTTGAAGATCCTGCAGATGCTACAGGAACTGAAGAAGAAATTCTCTCAGAATTCAGAAAAGTAAGAGATGAAATCAAAAAAGATTTTTATGAATTTTATTTAAAGGAATTAAAATAACTCTGTGGTTCTCTGTGTAATTTATTTTTATAAAGAGTATCACTGAGATTAAGCAGAAAACGAGAAAGAAAAATTAAGAAGGAGGAAATATGTTAGATATTAAAGTACTTGGTCCTGGATGTACTAATTGCATTAAGCTGGAAAATCTTGTTAAGGAAGTTGTATCTGAAAACAATCTTCCAGCTAATATTGAAAAGATAACTGACAAAGATAAATTTATGGATTATGGTGTTATGCTTACACCAGGACTGGTAGTCAATGGTAAGGTATTAGCGATGGGAAAAATTCCCACCAAATCAACTTTAGAACATTGGTTAAAGGATCACTTAAACAAATAATTTTATAAAACATCTTAAGGGTAAAAAAGTGGAATCTTCAGTATCAAAAAATTATCGTTCTTTGACAGATATCTTACACTCTGGATTTTTGTTACTATGTTTATTGGCGTTGCTGTCGGTTCGCTCTTTCCTGGAATAGCAGACTTCTGGGATTCACTTAGCAGCGGCACAACAAACATTCCCATCGCAATTGGTTTAATCCTGATGATGTATCCACCGCTTGCAAAGGTTAAATACGAGGAACTTCCTGTCGTTTTTAAAAATGTCAGACTGCTCATATTATCGCTAATACAAAACTGGATCGTCGGACCATTTGTTATGTTTTTTCTTGCACTGATATTTTTTCCGGATAAACCTGAAATGATGATAGGTGTTATTCTCGTTGGATTGGCAAGATGTATTGCAATGGTCCTTGTATGGAACGATCTGGCAAAAGGTGATTCTGAGCTTGCTGCTGGACTTGTTGCTTTCAACGCAATCTTTCAGGTATTTCTTTATTCTGTGTATGCTTATGTTTTTATTACAGTACTTCCCCCGATATTTGGATTTAAAGGTGCCTTGGTTGACATTTCAATTGTTGAAATTGCGGTAACAGTTCTTATTTATCTTGGAATCCCGTTCTTTGGTGGAATTATTACTCGTTATTCATTGATTAGAATAAAAGATAAAGAATGGTATCATAAAAAATTCATTCCGAAAATTTCAGTTTTAACTCCTGTTGCACTTTTATTTACAATATTTGTTATGTTCTCTCTGAAAGGTGAAAAAATTGTTAAACTGCCACTAGATGTTTTAAGAGTGGCAGTTCCTTATATCTTTTACTTTGCGGGAATGTTTTTTATCACATTTTTCCTCGCAAAGAAAATTGGTTCCGGTTACGAAAAATCCACAACTGCGGCATTTACTGCGGGAAGTAATGACTTTGAACTTGCTATTGCAGTTGCAGTTGCTGTATTCGGAATAAACTCACAAGTAGCTTTTGCAACTGTGATCGGACCTTTAGTTGAGGTACCTGTTTTAATTTCACTTGTGAATGTAGCTCTGTGGTTTAAGAAAAAATATTTTTCCAATGAATCGGAATTAGTTGAAACCGAGATTAACATTATAGCCGAATACGATAAATAAATATTATTATTTCAGGGGAATTAAATGAAGTTACCTAAAACTGCCATACTGTTTATAATATTTATCAGCTCTTTAGCTTATCCACAGTATTATGATAAATTAAAAGAATCAGCGGATAACTATTTAATATCTCTTTCTGCTAATTCCTCTGATCAGAAAGAGTTCACAAATCTCAGGGAAAATCTTTTCAGAACGGTTGATAAAGAACTGAGTAAAATCTATCAGACGACAGAAAAAGATTTAGACAGCTTAAAAAATCATTTTAAAGAATATGAATCAGTGCTGAAAAATATTTCTGAAGATTCTGCGTTAGTTCTATTCAATCAATGGTATCTGCACTTCTCAAACACTTTTTACAATTATGCTGAAGAAAAATTCTTTTCATCGGACAAGGTAAAATTACTTTTATTCAGCGCATCGGTTTCCTGTGCATGCACACTTGAAATGTGCCGTAAGCAAACTGCCGATTTAATAAACTTTGCTAAACAAAACGGATATGATTTCTGGATAGTTGATTCCTATGAAAACAATCAATTGCAAATTGAATATGAAACTTTATTCGCACCTTCTGTAATCGTATTTGATGGAAATAACAAAGTGCTTCACAAGATTGAATATGATGAAAATATGTTAACAAAACTTTCTAAATACCTTGAAGAGATAAGTAAAAATAATTTCAGAGGATAATATGAATTGGTTACATAATTTTGAACAAGCAAAAGAAGAAGCTGCCAAATCAAAAAAATTAATTCTTCTCCAATTTGAAATGAATGGATGTGGCGGCTGCAAAAAACTTGAAGCAACAACTTACAAAGATCCGAAAGTTATCGAAGAAATGAACGAGTGGTTTGTTCTGCTCAAACTTGATTTGATTAAAGATAGAGAAGTTAGGAAATCGCTTGGAGCTTACTGGACGCCTGCAATGTATTTCCTTGATCAAAATGGAAATTCATACTTTCACTTTAACGGTTATCTTCCGGCAGATGAATTCAGAGCAATGCTGAGAATAGGAATTGCAGAAACAATAATGCCTCGTGGCAGATATGAAGACATAATCAAAATCATTGATAAAGACATTGACGATTTAGTTAATACATCGTTCTATCCGAAACTTTTAGTTGCAAGAGAAACCGCACGTTACATAAAAATAAAAGATAACTCGCAGTTAAGAAAAACATTAAAGGAAATACAGAAAACACATCCTCAATCAACAGAAGCGAAAATGTATTTCTGGGATGAATAAATTATTAAGGAGAATAAAATGAACAAAACCCCAATGGAACTTTTAAAACATTTTGCTCCTGAGTTTGCACAAAACCAAATGGAAGAAAAATCTCTCATCTTTGAGAATGAAAAGTATAAGAAAGTACCGAATAAATATAAAATGCTTGTTGGAATAGCAGTTGCAGCTGCATTGGGCAGTGATACTTGCACTCAGATGTGGACCAAAATGGCTAAACAAAATGGTGTTACTAATGAGGAAATAATTGAAGCCATACAAGTTGCACGTTATATGAAACAAGCGACTGTAAATGATACAATCGCAAATTCATTAAAATACTTAGAGGATAATAAATGAAAGTAACTCTTGAATTTCAATACTTCGAAGGTTGTCCGAATCATAAAAAGATGAACGACAATCTGCTCGAAGCGATTAAAGGTTTGGAAGATAAAATTGAGTTAAAAAAAGTTTTGGTTGAAGATGAAGTAACAGCAATGCAGATTAAATTCAGAGGTTCGCCTACATTATTATTAAATGGTGAAGATCTTTTAGGAATGCCTGCACCTGATGAACCCTCTCTTGCTTGCCGCTATTATCCAAAAGGAATTCCTACATCAGAAGAAATAAGAAATGCAATTATTCAGAAAATAAATAAGGAGAGTTGAGTATGATCACCGTTAAGGTTCTTGGTCCTGGCTGCCAAAAATGCCAAACACTGGAATCAAAGGTCAGAAAAATTGTAACAAAGAATAATATTGATGCTGTGGTTGAAAAAGTAACAGATATTCATGAGATGATGAACTACGGAATAATGATGACACCCGGATTAGTAATCAATGAACAAGTTAAGAGCTTTGGAATAGTTCCAAAAGACGATCAGATACTTAAGTGGTTAAACGGAGGTTAAAATGAAAAAACTATTATCACTTTTAATAATATTATCTTTTATTGTAATTCAAAATTTAAATGCTCAATCGAAAGAAAATAAATCTGATAAACTCAGCAAACCAAAAGTTACATTTATAGAACTTGGGTCAGTAAACTGTGTCCCTTGTAAAATGATGCAACCTGTAATGAAAGCAATTGAGAAAAAATACGGCGATCAGGTTAAAGTTGTTTTTTATGATGTATGGACTAAAGAACAAAAACAGTATGCACAGTTATACAAAATAAAATTAATTCCCACGCAAATTTTTCTTGATGAGAACGGAAAAGAATTTCATCGTCACGAAGGATTTTATCCTGAAGCAGAAATTGATAAAATACTGAGTGAAAAAGGATTGAAACCGAGAGGATGAAGAATTGCGCAGTTTAAGTAAATAAAGGTATAAGGATAATAGGTATAAGTTCTGATATAAAGGCAAATGAGCCAAACTAAACTTAATTTCCTTTGTACCATAAACCTGAAAAAGAAAGTTAAAACATGTTAGACAATCTTTTTGTTACACTTTACGAAGCAATGATGGGTGCAGCGTGGATTGCAGTACTAGCATCACTCGGCGGGGGAGTTTTAAGTATTTTACTTTCACCCTGTCATCTTTCAAGCATTCCATTGATTGTTGGATTTATTAGTTCTCAGGGAAAAATGACGATTGGCAGAACTTTTAATATTTCTCTTGTTTTTTCTCTCGGTATTTTAATTACAATTACCTTAATCGGAGTTATCACTGCATCACTTGGAAGATTGATGGGTGATCTCGGATCATTCGGAAATTATTTTGTTGCTGTCATCTTTTTTATTGTTGGATTATATCTTCTTGACATTATTAAGTTCGATTGGATTAGTTTGGGTCTTAAACAAACTAAAACAAAAGGTTTGATTGCAGCATTAATTTTAGGTTTGCTATTCGGAATTGCTTTAGGACCGTGCACATTTGATTATATGGCTCCGGTTCTGGGAATAGTTTTTCAAACAGCTCAAACAAATTATCCTTTCGCAATTATTCTGCTTCTTGCATTTGGAATAGGACATTGCGGAGTAATTGTTGCTGCAGGCACTTTAACCGGCAAAGTTCAGAAGTATCTCAGTTGGTCAGAAGAATCTAAAACAATTTTATGGATTAAAAAAATATGTGGTGTTCTGGTTATTCTTGGTGGCATTTATCTGATTTATTCGGTTTACTGATTCAATAAAATCTTATCTGTTATTCCTTCCTGATTTTTATATTTGATGTAGAAATAATTACGAGATATAAATGAAATCTATTTTAAGTCTAATTTTATTTTCTTTCTTTGTTTTGATCGCCTGCGCTGAAAAACAAAATATAAAAGAGATTGATTTGGTAAATGATAACGATTCTAAAAATTCTGTCGTTAAACAGGATAGTGTTCCGGTGATTTATGTTGCTGTATCTACAATGATTTCACCACTTGAAACTTTTAATCTTTATAAAGATGTAATGGATTATATATCAAAAAAACTTGGTGTTCATATAGAATTTAAACAAAGAAAAACATACAGTGAAGTAAATGAACTGCTTGCTGAAAATAAACTTGATTTCGCTTTTATATGCACAGGAGCTTATCTCGAAGCTATGAATAAAATTCCTATCGAAATATTGGCAGTACCGGTAGTAAATGGAAGACCATATTATCAGGCATACATTTTAGTTAATGAAGATAGTAAAATTAATTCGTTTGATGAGCTAAAAAATAAATCATTTGCTTTTACCGATCCGCTTTCTAATACTGGATATTCTTATGTTATAAATATTCTAAAAGATAAAAGAACCACACCGGAAAAATTTTTCAGCAAAAGAATTTTCACTAATGCACACGATTATTCTATTCAGGCAGTTAAAAGGAAATTAGTTGATGGTGCGACTGTTGATGGGTTGGTTTATGAGTATCTGAAACATTTTCAACCAGAAAAAATTGAAGGAATTAAAATCATTCATAAATCAAAAGACTTTGGAATTCCGCCTTTTGTTGTGCAAAAAAATCTTGATAAAAATCTTAAAGAAAAATTAAGAAAAATTATGCTTGAAATGCATCAAGATAGCGATGGCAAAAAGTTACTAAGTAAAATTATGATAGATAAATTCATTCTGGCAGATGATTCGCTTTACAGATAAGAATGATGACTACATTCAAATTTAAATTACCTCTTTTCTGGAAATTCTCTCTTGCAATTATTACGATTGTTTTGATTTTTGGTTCAATCAATTCAATTCTTATCTATAATAATGTTCAGACTGCACTACAAACTGAAACTGAAAAACGGGCTTTATTTATTGCGAGAAGTATTGCTAACCAGATTACTTCATCAATTTTGTTTGAGGACTATATTTCTCTTCAGAATACTATCAGCAGCATTAAAGAAATTGATGAAAATATTTTTTACATCTTTATTGCTGATAATAAAAATAATGTGCTGGTTCATTCATTCAGCACTAATTTCCCTTCAGAATTGATTGATGCAAATGCTGTTAGTGAGAATCAATCTTTCAACACGCAACTTTTACTTCTTAAAGATTTAAATAATGAAATTATTCTTGATGTTGCTGTTCCCATTCTAGATGGAAAGATTGGTTTGGTAAGAGTTGGATTGAAAGAAACTTCAATTATTGCTGATGTTCATAAGACAGTAAATATTTTCTGGTTAATGGTTGCAGCATTTCTTTCGGTGGGAATTATCGGTGCAATAGTATTTGCAAAGTTTATCACCAAACCTATAAAAGCTATTCAAAATGTTGCTGATAATATTGAACTGGATCAGATTGGCAAAAAGGAAATTCCGCAAATCAGAATTCGGGAAAAGTTTCTGGATAGAATTAAAATGCTTTTCAGAGCTGAAGATGAAATAGATATTCTCGCTGATAAATTTAATCAGATGATTCTTCGTCTGGATAAAGCTTATCGTGATTTACAAAATGCTCAATCAACAATAATTCAATCAGAAAAACTTGCAACTGTCGGTACATTAACTGCCGGACTTGCACACGAAATAAATAATCCGATAGCCGGCTTACAAAATTGTATCAGAAGAATTCAAAACGATCCATCCAATGTTGAACAGAATATTAAATACATTAAGATGATGGAAACTGCCGTTGATAAGATTGAAAGAGTGGTCGGTAATCTTCTAAACTTTACCCGAAAACAAAGTGGAGATTTTATAAGTCTGTCGATAAATGAAATTGTCGAAAATTCTTTATTACTTGTAAGTCACAGATTGGAAAAACTCAGGATTTCAATTACTAATAATCTCTCTGCTGATTTACCAAAGATTAAAGGCAATAAAAATCAGCTGGAACAAGTTGTTCTTAATTTGTTGATAAACGCTATTGATTCAATTGAAGAAAAAAATCAATTAGAGCCAGATTGTGAAAAGAGAATAATTTTTTCTGCCGAAAGAGAAAACGATTTTCTTAAAATTTATATACAGGATACAGGTAAAGGAATTCCAAAAAATTTATTGGAAAAAATTTTCGATCCGTTCTTCACTACAAAATCTCCGGGGAAAGGAACGGGACTTGGGTTATCTGTGGTTTATAATATTGTTGAAATACATAACGGAAAAATTTATTTTGAAAGTGAAGAAGGAAAAGGAACAACTGTAAATTTGCATTTGCCAATTTATAAAACAACTTAGTGTAACTTTGTGAAGCCCTTCGTGTTCCTTTGTGGTGAGAAAAGGAATTAACCA
>JBNAWO010000021.1:0-28944 GCA_049699815.1 Ignavibacteria bacterium
GAATTTTTTTAATGTAAGCGGAACTCGAGTGGAATTTCCGCCAGAGGCGGATCAGATTTTGGCTGAGACAGGTTCAGTATGGTATTGAAATTGTTATGCTTCACCTTTTGCTGAGAAATTCCTATTTATGAAGAAATGTATCTGTAAGAATTTAGATTAGTATCTTAGTTTTCATTACTGGTTTTTTAAAAGCTTCACAGGTTGAAGTTTAATTCAAATTCAATTTTGAGAGCAATTTAGAATTTTGTAAATTTGCATTGAAAATATCGCGGGGTAGAGCAGCTGGTAGCTCGTCGGGCTCATAACCCGGAGGTCGCAGGTTCGAATCCTGCCCCCGCTACAAAGAAAAAGCCGAATTAAAATTCGGCTTTATTTTTTTTAAAATTTATAAAAATAAAACTTCAATAAATCCTTAATGAAATTTAAGTTAAAGAATTTTCTTAAGTGGCTAGGTTAGAGATCTAATTAATATTTATTCCGAATGATTTAAAAAGAAATTGAGCATACTCTGAAATGGGTTTTATTACTTTCTTTGATTGTTCAACTTCATCAGGATTGTTGCTCAATATTTCAACAATTGTTCCGTCTTTTATAAAACCAATTCTATTTGCCATTTTTAAAAGATATGGAAGCTCGTGTGAGATGACAAAGAAAGTCATTCCTAACTTTTTATTAATATTCTTAAAAAGATTAATTAGATTTAAAATAGAAACAACATCCTGCGAGGCAAAAGGTTCATCTAAGATTAGAAGCTCGGGTTTAAGAATTAGAAGTTTTCCGAGCGCTAATCTTTGGAGTTGTCCGCCACTTAATTGAGAAGGGTAGAGGCTGAGTACTTCATCACTTAAACCGACAAGATTTAAAATTTCTTTTTTAAGTTTATAAAAGTTTGAAATTGACTTATTCCGTAGCTTTAAGAGTTCGTTAAAAGCATTACCAATTTTTTGAAGAGGATTGTGTGAAGCAGAATAATTCTGAAAAAGGAATTGAATCTTATGTTCATTTTCAATTCCAATAAATTCTTTCCCGTTGAAATATTTTTTACCTGATGTTTGTGTTTCAAGACCAGTTATAATTCTGCCAAGAGTTGTTTTCCCCGAGCCGGATATCCCAGTAAGTCCAAAAATTTCTGAATCATAAATTTCAAGATTTATGTTCTTTAAAATTTGCTGTCTGTAGTTTCCTCTGGTTATCTCAAAAGAAATGTTTTCAAGAAATAGAATAGAGTGATTTTTCATATCTTCAATTGCAAATATGAATTTAGAAAAAGATTAAGTTCAATGTTATTTGAGTGTTCGAAGATTTTGTCTATTTCTGCTGGATCACTCAATTTTCCGTTACTCAAGAAGGCGATTTTATCTGAGATAGATTCAGCAATTGAGATGTCTTGAGTAATAAAAATTAAAACTCCATTTTCCCCTTTGACATAATCTCTAAGTAAATTTATTAATTGATTGGATATTGGTCTATCAAGAGCCGATGTAGGTTCATCGGCAATGATTATTTCTGGCTTATATGCAATAACTCGAATAGCCGAAAGCCTTTGTAACATTCCACCGCTTAACTCAAAAGGATATTTGTTTAATATTTGATCAAAATGTTCTAAATTTAATTGTTTCATTAAGTAGATAACATTTTCAAAAGATAAATTTTTTAACTTACAGAGCTCTTCGAATTGATCTTTTATTTTGTAAACTGGATTGAAAGCAGCAAATGGATTTTGAAGTATGTAACCAATTTTATCTCTTCTTAACTGTTGTAGATTATTTTCATCAAATTCAAATATATTTTTGTTTCTGACGAAAACTTCTCCTTTAATTAAGTAAACTCGCCTGTCCAAAAGTTTGGTAAGACTTAAAGCAAGGGTTGTTTTTCCTTCTCCATTTTTTCCTAAAATTGTCAGAATTTCTGATTGATTACAGCTAAAATTGATATTATCAAGAATAACTTTGCCTGTTCTAATTAAAGAAACTTTTAATTTTGTAACTCGAATTATTTCTTTTGATTCAATCATTATATTTACTTATTTCAAACTTGAATTCAATATATTAAATTGAATAAAAAAATCATTCAAGATGGTTAGAGCTAATCGATGAAAAAATTTTTCGTTTTGTTATTTCTCACCTTAACTTTCAGTTTTAGTTTCTTTTCCTGCAAGGAAAAAGCAGAAGTTCCTCAATTAAAATTTTCCGATGGCGAGCTTTTCATTGCAATAAAAAATGATGTCGATTTATTCAATCCCCTTTATTCCAATGATGTAGTTTCCGGACTAATAAACGATTTAATTTTTTCAGCTTTAACTTATTCTGAATTTAATTCTGATTCGGGCAAGCTCATTTATTATCCTCAACTTGCAAGAGATTGGAAGATTTCAAATGACAAAAAAAGCATTACTTATTTTTTGAAAACAAATTTAAAATGGTCGGATGGTCAAAAGTTTTCAGCAAAAGATGTTCAATATTCTTATTACCTTTATACTCATCCAGAGGTAATGAGCGTCAGGCAGGATGTTGAAAAATTTTTTATTCACGATAAGAATAATCAGGTGGATTATAAGAAATCGTTTGTTGTCCTGAATGATTCAACTATTATTTTCAATTTCTCTTCTGAGGTAAAAGATCCTTTATTTGTCACAGGACTTCCGATTATTCCAGAACACATTTTTAGAAAGATAAATTTGAGAGAAATTTTTAATAATGAAGTAAATTTTAATCCAATTGGTATTGGTCCATTCAAGCTTGAAAATTATTTGAGGCAACAGCAGATTGTTCTTGTCAGAAATGATTCAAGTCACTTTGATAAGATACCTTTGATAAAAAAATTGATCTTTAAAGTAATTACAGATTACAATTCTCGATTAAATCAGCTCAAAAATGGTGAAGTTGATTTTGTCACAGATCTTCATCCTGCTGATGCTGAAATTTTGAAGAAAGATTTTCCTCATATAAAAGTTGAAAAGATAACTGGTCGTGATTACGATTACATTGGCTGGAATAATATTGATTATGAGACTTATAAAAAATCGAATGGAAAAATTATTAAACCCCATTCTTTATTTGGTAATAAAGAGATACGTCTTGCATTAACAATGGCAATTAATCGAAGAGAAATTCTGGAGGGATATTTTGGTGAATTTGCTCATTTAGCGGAATCTCCAATCTCGCCAATATTTAAAAGTTTTGTCAATCAATCACTTAAATCAATTACATTTAATCCAGAAGAAGCAAAAAGATTACTTGCTAAAAATGGCTGGAAAGATACAGATGGTGACAATATTCTGGATAAAGATGGAAGACCTTTCAAATTCAAATTGACAATTGCTTCGGGTAAACCACATCGTGAATTTGCAGCTACAATTGTCAAAAAGGATTTATCTAAAATTGGAATTGATGTGGAAATTGAAATGCTTGAAACATCTTTGTTTTTTTCAAATTTGTTTGAGAAAAAATTTGATGCCTGGATTGCTGGCTGGACAATACCACTCGAACTTGATCTTGAGTCTTTCTGGGGTTCGGATCTGAATAAAAATTTCTTCAATGTATGCAGTTATCAAAATGCTGAAGTAGATCGTATTTTTAGAGATTTCAGAAAAAACTTATCATTTGAAGAAACGAAGAAGCTAATCCACCGATTTCAAGAAATTTTGCAACAAGATCAGCCTGTAACTTTTCTTTACTGGATTGATAATATCATCGCATACAATAGAAAATTGAAAAACACAAAGTTCAATCCAATTGCTTATACCAATAGAATCTGGGAATGGTATATCGAAAAATGAGAGTAATTTTTTCTGAGTTCATTTTTAAAAGAATAATTGCATCATTACTAATGATGTTGATACTTGTTTCTGTTGTCTTTTTTATGATGCATCTTTTACCAGGCGATCCATTTCAGCAATATTATTCACCAAAGCTCGGAAATGAACTGGCTGAGCAAATTAAAAATAAATTCGGTTTGGATAAATCAGTTTCAGTTCAATTTTTGAATTGGATTAAAAATGTAATTCAAGGTGATTTTGGATATTCTTTAGTTTACAAAAGACCTGTCGGTGTTTTACTCATAGAATCCTTGCTCGTAACTTTATCAATTTCGCTCACTGCTTTTATTCTTCAAATATTTATTACCATCCCTCTCGGCTTATTTCTTCTTAAAAATTCTGGGAGAAGAATAGATTTAATAATTGACAAAATTGCTTTGATAGTTTACAGTGCACCTTCATTTGTCGTTGCAATAATTTTGATTTATTTGGGTTCAATTGTTTTGAAAATTTTTCCTTCCTCACAAATGATTTCTTACAATTATTATGAGATGAATTCACTTGAAAAACTGATGGATTTAATTCATCATTTAACTTTACCAATTTTGACTTTAACAATCACCTCGGTTTCCTTTTCGATTAGGTATTTGAGAGAGAGTTTAATTAATGTAAGCAAAGAAGGATTTGTTTTAAGTTTGAGAGCCAATGGAATTCCCGAGAAGATTATAAGAAAAAGACATATCCTGCCAAATGCTTTAATATCTTACATCACAATTCTTGGAATTGAGATAGGTTCACTTTTGAGCAAAACATTAATTACTGAAACTGTTTTTTCACTTCCAGGAATGGGGAAGTTGATGGTCAGTTCAATTTTTACTCGTGATTATCCTGTAATAATTGCTTGTGTAATGATTTCGGGTTTTATGGTGATACTTGGCAATCTTATAGCCGACATACTGATTGCTAAATTCAATCCGAAATTCTCTTACGAAGTTGTGTCTCATTAAATTTATGTTAGAGAAAAAAATTAAAAATTATTTTCTTATAGCCTCATTAATTTCACTAAGTATTTATCTTTTTAGATTAGAGAAAATATTTGCTGGGCTTAAGCTGATTTACTTCAAATTTGAAACACTCGAATTACATTTAAGTTTGAAGGAATTGGATTTATTAGCTGGAATTTTCTTTTCTCTGCTTTTTATACTTTTCTCGGTTACTTATTTGTTGACTTACTTCAGATTTATGAAACTAAAAATCTTTGAAAGGTTGATTCGAGCTTTCCAGAAATATAATTCAGAATTACAAGTAGGAATGGTTTTTCTTTATCTGCTTTTAATTTTTAGTTTGACTTCAATAATAATTTCTCCAGATGATCCTGCCTTTCATAAAGATATTAAGTTAACCAGATTACTTCCCCCGATGACAAAGTTGAATTATGTAAAATTGAGAGTAGATGAAAATATTTTCAACAAGAAGGAAATGCTTGAAAAAATTTTATTCGAAAATTTTGATGAAGATAGAAGAATATATTTCAATAAAATTAAAGTTGAAGGGTTAACGGTTCAATTATTGAGGAACAATTCGATTGAAAAATTCTCTTTACAAGAAATTGAAACAGAAAACGAAAAACCAAAAATTTTTACTAAAATATTTTTACTTGGAACAGATGAATTTGGAAGAGATTTATTCAGTAGAATTATTTTTGGAGTTCGTATTTCGCTTTTGATTGGAATATTTTCAGTATTGGTTTCGTTTTTGGTGGGGAGTTTTGTTGGCTACTCTGCTGGCGTGTTTGGAGGTATTGTTGATAACTTATTGATGAGAATTGTTGATTTCTTCCTCTCTTTTCCAGTTTTGTTCTTTGTAATTTTTTTAATTGCATTTGTTGGTAATTCAATTTTCTTGCTTGTTATTGTCTTTGGATTTTCTGGTTGGATGTATGTTGCCCGACTTGCAAGAAATGAAACTATTGCTTGTATGAAAAAAGAGTTTATACAGACTTTAATACTTGCAGGACAAACTAAATTTAAGATTGTTATTAAGCACATTTTTCCAAATACTTTTGCTCCAATTTTAATAACATTAATATTTCAATTCAGTAATGTTGTAATTGCTGAATCGGCTCTGAGTTTTCTTGGACTTGGAGTGCAACCACCATCACCAACACTCGGCGGAATTATTAAAACTGGCTACGATTATTTTTCACTGGCAAGCTGGATTTCTTTCTCATCAGCCGTTGCTTTAATTATTATTGTATTAAGTTTCAATCTAATTGGAGAAGGCTTAAAAAAGATTGAACTGAAATGATTATAAATTCTCGTTATCAAATAAAAAAACTTCTCGGAAGTGGAAGAAGCCAGGTCTTTCTGGCAGAAGATATTTGCTCATCTGGAGGACTCTATGCAATTAAAGTTATTCCTTCAGAGAATTTAAATAAAGAAGAAATTGCATCATTGAGGAATGAATTTAATTTACTCAACAGCTTAAATCATCCAAACATTGTTAAAGCCTATGAATTTGGAACAATTACTGATTGTGATGAAGAAAATTTCGTTGGGTCCTACTTCTATATATCAGAATTTATAAATGGTAAAAATTTACTTGAATTTTTTGAACTTCCAATTCAGCATAGGCAACTCGATTTCTTTCTTCAGATCTTAAATCAAATTTCTTTCACGCTTTATTATATACATCAATTGAACATAATTCATTATGATTTAAGGCCAGAAAATATTTTAATCGAAAAGGTTGGCGGTACGAATCTTAATATTAAATTGATTGACTTTGGATTTAGTGCTTTAAAAAATTTTTATGTATGTGGGACACCTCTATACATATCGCCAGAATTAATAAGCGGCAAAGAGGTTGATCACAGAACTGATTTGTATTCACTTGGTGCGACACTTTATCATACTTTGACTGGCAGACCTCCTTTTTTTTCAGAAAACGAGATTGAACTTCTTAAAAAACACCTTGAAAAAAAACCTTTGGATTTGCCTGAGCATTATCCTCCTTTTTTGAATAAAATAATTTTAAAATTGCTTGAGAAAAAACCTGAGGATAGGTTTCAGAATTCACTTGAAATACTTGATTTGCTCCCTTCTGAATTTAAGAAAATAAAAAATGTTTGGTACATTCCTAGGGTTCATTTTGCAAGAGAAGAAGAACTTAAAAAGCTCAAGGAATTTTCAGAAGATGAAAATAATAAAACTTCATCGATCATTATTGTTTCTGAAGAAGGAATGGGAAAATCTTACCTTCTGAAAAAATTTCTTGACCACCTGGATTATAAACTGAGTAATTATTTCTACATTAATGCCTCAAAAGAACAGTCTTCAAGCTATAACATTCTGGATGTTTTATTAAATCAAGTTGAAAGATTAATTCGACTTAAGTTCTTTAATGAAAAAGAAAATTTTGAACAAAAAATTAATCGACTCAAGGAGCTCTATAACACTTCAATTAATCAATCAGAATTTATTGAATATAGAAGAAATTTTCTTTCAGAGTTATTGATCGATCTCGCCAGAACATTCAAGTTCATAGTGGTAATTGATGATTTTCAGAATCTGGATCAAGTTACGAAAGAGTTTATCTATTATATTTTCCCATCCTTAGCTGATTTAGGGATAAAGTTTGTTTTATCAGTAGATACTTCATTTATCAGAAATCAGGAGATTGAGAGGTTTCGTAGCAGTGAAGAAATTATTCTATCCCCGCTTACGAGAGATGAGATTATCAAAATGCTCAAATCATATTTCAAGTTCGATTTTCCTTATGATGATGTTGCAGATTTGTTGATCGAATATACTTCCCGTTCAATTAATGAAATGAATGAATTTTTGATAAGCTTGTTTTTTGAAGAAATTATCACATTTGATTCGAAGGGCTTCAAACTAAACAAAGACAAAATTCGGAAAATAGATTTTGAAAAACTTTCACAAAAGATTTATGAACTAAAAGTTCAAACTCTTACACAACTTCAAAAGAGTTTACTCAATGTTCTTTCGTTAATGAATTTTCCACTAAAAACATCTGAGCTTTCAGAGATTTTGAATGTCGAAATTTCACAGCTTCGTAAAGAGATCGAATATTTATGTGCTTTTGGTTGGGTTGAAATTTCTGACAGAGGCGAATTTATTTTCTTACCTGCCGGCGGAATCAAACGATTTCTATTTTCAAGAACAAAAGATTATGAAGATCTCAATTTGTGGTTAGCAAAGTTTTTTGAACGAAAGAAATATTCTTCTTTTATAGTTGCTGAGTTTTATGAACGAGCAAATTCAAAAAATAAAGCTTTAAAATATTATTTGAATGCAATTTCCGAAGCTGAGAAGTATTTTTCTTTCTCATCGATGGAAAAATATTTACAGAAGTGCATTGATTTAGAAGATAAACCAGAAAAGTTAATTGATTTGAAGTTTAATCTTGCTAAAATTTATTTTAATCAAGCAGAATTAAAAAAAACTGAATATTATTTGAACGAGATATTAAAAGAACAAAATATAGATGAAAATAAGTTATTTGAAATTTACTTAATGCTTGCAATTATTAATTACAAAACAGGAAATATTGATGGAGCCTACAATAACTTCGTTAATGCCTTCCGTTATGCAAAAACAGATCAACAGAAAATAGAAGTTGAGCTTCAGGAGATTAATCTTGAAATAAGTCAGGGTAACTATACGATTGTTATGAGTAAGTGTAAGAATCTACTAAGTGAATATGACCCGATATTATCTCAATTGACAAAAGCAGCAATTTATAATAATCTTGGAATTGCCAATTCTAAGGCTGGATTTTATTCCGAAGCTATTCCTTATTTCAAACAAGCACTTGAAATTTATGAAGCACAGAATAATAAAATAAAATCGTCTCAAATACTGATGAATATTGGAAATGTATTTAATATTCAAAATCAGCAAGATGTTGCTCTAACTTACTGGGGAAAAGCGCTTGAACTAAATGAGTCAATTGGTGACTTATCAAAAAAAGCTCTAATATTAAATAATATTGGTATCTCGTTTTTTGAAAACATAAATCTTGAAGAAGCAACTAAATATTATGAAGAGGCAAAAAATTTATTCGAAAAGATTAATGATCAATTTGGAGAAGCACTTTCGATTTATAATTTAGCTGAATGTTCCTTTTTAATGAGCGATTATGAATTAGCATTAAACTATGCAAGAAAGTCCTTTAAATTATCCACTAAACTTCTTGATATTGAGGGACAATGTCAAAGTCTATTTTTGCTTGGAATGATTTATTATGTTCTTAATCAATTAAATGAGTTGAAAAAAGTTTCCTTAGATTTAATTAAGATTATAGAAAACAATAAAATGCAAACTACCCAGTTACAGAATTATCTTTATCTTGAAGGGTTAATCAATTTTGAAGAGAAGAATTATTTTGAAGCCGAAATCAAATTAAATTTAGCTCGAGAGCTTTATAGCGAGCTTGATGGAAAATATTTTTATTGTAAGAGTACATTGGACTTGATGCGATTAAGCATTTACAATGGTAATTTTAATCTCATACAATCTTTATTTAATGAGCTTCAAAGAAACAATTATTTCAGAAAAAATAATCTCCTGATTGCAGAAGCATATTTAGTTTTAGGTGATGCATCAAAGAGACCGGGGGCCGATTTTTCTGAAAAGGCTTTTTACTATTATTCAGAAGCAATGAAGTTTGTTGAAAATGCTTATATTGGTGAGATTACTTATCAAATCCTTGTTGCTTTAGGTGAAGAATATTTAGTTAAAGGTGCAATAAATAAAGGCATTGAATATTTTGGAAAAGCTAAACTTATTATTGAGCATATTAGTTCGAAAATCTTAAATGAAAATTTTAAAAGTTCTTATTTTAATCACCCAATCAGAAAAAGAATAATCGATAAAATTGAAAAAGTAATAAATAACCTGTAAAACAATGAGTTCTGAAAAAATTAAAATTGTAATTATCAATTTTGACGCAAAAAATGAAAACATTGAATGGTTGTTTAAAACAATTAAAGATGTCTCAGTAAAATCAATAAGTTATAATAGAAACTCAACAATATTATTTTCTATATCTCAAAACATAATAACCATATTTAATCTAATTTCACTCTACAATGAGTTATTCAATATCTTTCGTGAACTTTCTGAAAAGCCAAACTTAGAGAATATATTTATTTCATTAAGCAGTGGTAATGCTAAAGATTTAGCCTCCCTTAGCCGATTAGGTTTTACTAAAATTTATTTTTTCCCAGACGAGGAATTTGTTTTAAGAAATGATGTAATTGAGAGAGTTGAACAAATTAAAGTTCAAACTGAAAGTGAATTGAATCGTGAAAAGTTTAATAAGAAATTTGGTTTTGAAAATTTGATTGGCACATCACCCAATTTCCTTGAATGTGTTGCAATCGCAAAAAGAGTTGCAAATAAAAGTGATGCAACTGTTTTGCTTCTTGGTGAAACTGGTACCGGTAAAGAGTTATTTGCTAGAGCAATTCATTATAATTCTGACCGTGCTGAGTATCCTTTCATTGAATTAAATACATCAGCAATTGCAGAAAATTTATTTGAGTCAGAACTATTTGGTTACGAGAAAGGTGCATTTACTGATGCTAAATCATCAAAACCAGGTTTGCTCGAAGTTGCTGAAAATGGGACTGTTTTTTTAGATGAAATTGGTGACTTAAATTTAAATCTTCAAGTCAAATTACTGCGTGCAATCGAAAACAAAACCATTAAAAGAGTTGGGGGAATAAAAGATATTAAAATTAATTGCAGGATCCTTGCTGCTACAAATCAAAATCTTGATAGATTAGTAGATGAAAAACGATTCAGAGCCGATTTGTATTATAGATTGAAAGTTATCTCGATTCATCTTCCACCATTGAGAGAAAGAAAAGAAGATATAATTCCTTTAGCCGAATTTTTTATTAATCAGTTTAATTTAAAATATAATGAGAATAAAGAAGGCCTTACTCAGAAAGCAAAACAATTGCTTTTACAGTATTCCTGGCCTGGTAATATTCGAGAACTTTCCAATGTGATTGAAAGAGCCGTTCTTTTATCTGAAACTAAAGTGATTGGTGATAAAGATATTCATCTCGGTTCAAGCGAAATTCTTTCCTCAATGAAAAAAAATTTAATTGAATTAAAAGTAGAAATAGATAAAGCAAAAATTGAAAATGTAACCTATGATTTAGCTCGAGAAGTTTTAAAACTTGTCGATGGAAATAAAACTCAAGCAGCAAAAATTTTAGGAATTTCCAGACCTAGTCTTCTTAAGATCTTAAATGAAAAAGAATAGACAATAGCTGTAAAAAAATTTTACAATCTTAGAATTTGTAAATCGTCAATTGTTTGAAATTGAAAAAATTAAGTATGATTCGTTAAATAAAAACTTTTAAAAAATTTAAACTTTAGTGTAGAAATCCCTTAGAATTTTGACTTTTTTAAAAATGAAATAATGAATATTCAGTTAAAGATTTTAGAACATAGCTTAATATTAGCCACAGATTTTCAAATAACACTTAAAAATAATTTATTTTTAATGAAATCTCTCCTGGCATATTCATTGAGTTATTATTCTCAAACAAAAAAATGTGTTAAACAAAAAAAATCAGGAGAGTACCATGAAAAAACTAACAATTTCTCTCGTCGTTGTGCTTTTTGTCGGCACACTTTTTATAACTGGTTGCCAGGAATCAATTTCACCAGTTGCACCAGTTGATCAATTAGTCACTCAAACAATTCAAGATAAAAATACCCCACCAGCAGGAGTTACTTTCCTCCGTGCAATTACAAATCCAAAGATGAATTCTGTAAATACAATTGTAACAGCAAGTGCAACCCTCGATCCTGCTGTTGGTGGTGTAGTTGGTGGAGACGAAACTTTTGGAAATTATGTTTACATTCCGCCATTTACATTCAATGAACCAACTACATTTACCGTTACAGCAGCAGATGAAGAGTTCAGCTGGGTTGAGTTTGGACCATCTATGCAATTCAATGGAAATGTGGTTGTAACTTTAGATTTTAGCAGATTAGGATTAACCAAGAAAGAAGCAAAGAAGCTAAAAGTTTATTATTTCAATGAAGAAAGTGGAAAATGGGAAAAAGTAAAAGGCCCATACTATTATACCGAAACAAGCGTAAGCTTCCAGACAAATCACTTCTCAAGATATGGATGGGGAAATTAATAAGTCTATTGGATAGTCGAAAGCGAGAGGATTAAAATGGAAAGAATTAAGAAGTTCATTGATAGTTTGTTCGAGCTTTCCAGTAGGTATTGTGGAGAGAGTTTAATAGATCAGTTGAAGAACATCCTGGAGAAAGCAGAAAAACTAGAACAGGAACTTTTACTCAAATCTCGAAAAGATAACAAAGAAGAAACGAAAGCGATTGAAGATGTCAGAATTAAGTTTTATTCTGATAATTTGTTGAGCTTTTGTCAGAAAAATTTGAAAGAAGAACTTTATTTAGGTTACCTTCACGAGCTAGGTAAAATTTGTTTAGACTTTGGAGAGATGAATTATTCAGAATATGTTAATTCTTTATTGATCCAGCTTGGTGAAGGTAAACCTAAATATAAAATCTTGCTAGCCCAATCTTATTTTACCAGAGCAGAAGTTTATGTTCGTTCCTCAAGATGGAAACTTGCTGAAAATGATTTGAAAAAAGCACGTCAGATTTTTAATGATAAGAAAGATAAAAAAGGTCTTGCAAGAGTTGAAAATCTTAGTGGAATTATTAAATCTGAAAAAGGTGCAATTAGAAGTGCTTTGAAAAATTTTAATGATGCCTTAACTACTTTTTCAAAAATTAAAGATGAGCTCTGGATTGGAATTGTTGAAATGAATATAGGTAATCTAAAAACAATCCAGAGTCAATGGGATGAAGCAATAATTCATTTTAAGAGAGCCCTGGCTGCGTTTGAAAAGTTGATGGATTTGAAACGACTATCTTTAGTTCGATATAATATGGGAATGCTTTTCAAAAATAGAGGTGAACTTGAAGCGGCTCTAACAGAATTTGATAGAAGCCTCGAATATGCACTTGAATCGAATTATTATCTATCTACTGGATTAGCATATCTCGGCAAAGGAGATGTATATGCCAAACTTGAAGAATATGCTATTGCGATGGAGTATTGCATAAAAGCGATGGAAATTTTCTATAAAATTATGGATAAAGTTGGCCTTTCTGATACTTATAAGCTTAAAGGTATAATTCAACGAGATACTACTAATTATGAAATTGCGGAAACATATCTTTTGACCAGCTTAAGATTAAGCGAAGAAATAGAAAGCATTCTCAATTTTGCCGAAGCAGCTTACGAACTCGGTATCTTGTATCGTAAGTGGGATAAACCCGATCTCGCTCAAAAATATTTAAAGATTTCGGAAAAGCATTTTGCAGAGCTCGGTGCTAAGGAAAATCTTGAGCGAGTAAAAGTTGTAATCGAAAGAACACATAGTTCAAAGTAAAGGAATAAATTATGCGTTTCGCCGACTTTATATCTCAGCAAAATAAAATTCTCTCTCTGAACAATGAGGATAATAAGCAAGGGGATTTAGTTCAAGCAAATACTGAGATGATTTTGAACATCGTTCAAAAAATTAATAATTCTCTTGTTCTCGAAGAAGTATTAAATCTTGTAATGTATAACGTAATAAAACTCGCACAAGCAGAGAGAGGTTTTTTACTCCTCCTGGATGACTCCAATGATTTGAGATATAAAGTCGGCATGAATATTAATGGTGAGTTTTTGCCTGAAAAAGATTTTGAAATAAGCAAAAGTGTTGTAAACGATGCTTTTGAACTAGGAGAAACAATTTGTATTGAAGATGCCAGAGCCGATCGAAATTTTCAATCCCGTCAAAGTATAATGAATCTTGAACTCCAAACAATTATCTGCACGCCATTGATAACAAATGGAGAAAAGATTGGTGTAATTTATGTTGATAGTAAAAAACTGACTAATCTTAGAAAATCTGAAATAATTAGGATGTTCGAAATTCTCGCTGGCCACGCTGCAATTGCAATAAGAAACGCTAAGTTGTATCAAAACCTTGAACGGGCATTTAATGAAGTTCAGGAAATGCACGAAAAATTGATAAAATCAGAAAGACTTGTTCTAAAGAAAGAATTAAATGCTCAAATTGGTCAGGAAGTTCAAAACTTAGTTCATCTTGCTTTACTCGAGAATGAAAGTGTTCTTAAACGCATTCAAAGAATAAACGAGAACCAACCAATTGATGGTGAAACTCTAGATCAGTTAATTCAAAAGCTGGAGATTGCTTCTGAAAGTATTAGAAAAATTCAGAGATATTCACAGGCTTTAATTGCTTCTACGAGATTTGAGGTTTCAAAAAGTATTGGGGATATCAATAAAAGCATACGTAATATTATCAGTTATATCAAGAAGACCAAAAAATTTAGAGAAGTTACTTTTGAATTGAACTTAGACAGAGTTCCATTAATTGAATATGATCACGAACAAATCGAGCAAGTCATAATTAACTTAATCTCGAATTCTGTTGAGAAGAAACCGGATTGTCATATTAGAATTTCAACTTTTCATGATCAAGACAGCAATCAAATCGTTGTTAAAGTAAATGATAATGGTCCTGGAATACCGCAGGATATCCAGAAACAACTTTTCTTTCAAAAAATAAATTCTGGTATTGAGGGTAAAGGTTATGGGTTGCTAATCGTGAAGAAAATTATTGACAATCATAACGGGAAAATTCATTGCGTATCGGAACCTAACAAAGGGGCTACTTTTTACTTTTCACTCCCTATAAGCTAATATTTTTCTTTAATCTCAAATAAATTATTTTGCATTAAGAAATTTAATGCACGGATAATAAATTTATTAAATTACTTAATGTAAATTTTAATTCTTAAAATTAACTTTATGTAAATTTAAACCACATTAATCTCTAATCGATAATTAAGTTAAAATGTTGAAAATGAATCCCGAAATTGAAAGTTTCAAAACAATAGTTGAAAAAATTCCTGTAGGAATAATCATATTCGATAAAGAGGGAAATCCTGTTTATCATAACGAAGCCTTTGAAAAAATGTGGGGTATTCAAAAAGAACAACTAGAAAATTATAATCTTTTTCAAGATAGGACTCTTAAATCGACTAATCTTCTTGATCAGATAAAACAAGTTTTTGAAGGCAAGCCCAATTTATTTTTAGAAGGATATTATGACACTCTACTGGAAAAAGGGAAAGGATACACAATTTGGGTTGAAACAAACATATTCCCTATTTTAGATGATAAAGGCAGTGTTGAGTTTGTGGTAGTTTCTCATAAAGATATATCAGAAGTTAAACTTGCTCAGGAGGAAATTCGGATTGCAAAAGATGAGGCAGCAGAAGCTAATAGATTAAAAAATGCGTTTCTTGCAAATTTATCGCACGAAATTAGAACGCCACTTAATGCAATAATTGGTTTTGGTGACTTGATGCTGGATATAGTAAAAGACAAAATCGATGAAACTGAATTGGATTTGCTGAGCAATTTTCAAATAGGGATAAAAAGATTGTACCGTACTTTGACTCAAATTCTTGAGCTCTCACAAATTGATACAGGTAATTATCAAATTCAAATAGAACCGGTTAATTTGAAAGATGAAGTTCAAAGGGTAATAAATGATCTAAAATCGGAAGCAGAAAATAAAAAATTGGAATTTGTTCTGAGCCTTGATGAGAATCATTTAAATATTCTAGCTGATAAACCTGCATTAAATAGAATTTTAACTAACCTGATCGAGAATGCAATTAAATTTACTGAGAAAGGATATATAAAAATTGAATCATTCCCTAATAAAAACGAAACTATTTTGTTCTGCTCAATTAAAGATACTGGAATTGGTATTAGCGAAGAATATTTAGATCATATCTTTGAACCTTTCAGTCAGGAAGAAGATGGTTTTAATAGACCTTTTGAAGGAAATGGTCTTGGACTTGCTTTAACTAAAAGATACCTCGATTTAATAAACAGTTCTATTACAGTTGACAGCGTAAAAGGTGTTGGAAGTACATTTACATTCACTTTGCCAATATATAAGGATTGAATTGTTTAATTTTTTCATAATTGATTGACCAAAGCTTTTGAAATAATATTCATGAAAGAAAAAATTTCAAACATACTTTCACGAAATACAATTATTACGATATTTATAATTCTAACCTTTACAATTTTAGGATTAGAATATTTCCTTTATCAGTTTGAAAGAAACAGATTGATAGATGAAGAGCAGAAGTTTTTAAGATTTATCGCCGAAAAAGAAGAGAAGAATCTTTCTGAATGGTATGTTGATACAAAAATTTCATCAGAGATTTTAACTAAATCTGAGAATTTTAAAATTCTCTTTACAAGTTTTTTAAAAAATCCTAATGATTTTCGTTCGAGAAGCTTACTTGATGATTTACTTAAGAAAGAAATTGTCGAAAAAAAATTAATCACAATTGTAATTTACGATAGTTCTTTTAATCGGATTTATTCCTATCAAAACATACTTTACGATGTGAGTCAGACAACCAGAACCGAAATTCTGAACTTCGATGCAGAAAATTATTTCTATGTCTCAAAAATTTTTAAAAAAAGAAATCCCATTTATGAAAATCTCATTTCGATTTGTGAAATTGCGACCGGAATTTTTACTAAACCGAATCTCACAAAACCTGATTATTATTTAATACTAATTTCCGACGCCAGGAAAAATATATTCCCTTTAATTAATACCTTTGCTTCTCAAAGATCAACTCTTGAAACTATTCTGTTAGCCGAAGAAAATGGTGAAATGATTTATTTAAATGATTTGCGTTTTCTTTTTAGCTCAGAAATAACATTAAAAGCAAAAACTGGTGCTGATGAGATTCCAGGTAAGAAAATGAGTGTCTCGAAAAAAGGGATTATAGAGGGAGTAGATTATCGAGGTGAAAAAGTTTTTGCCTATACAACATATATTCCTTTACTCAATTGGTTTCTTGTAACTAAAATCGATAAAAGAGAAGTCCTTATCTCCACAAATAAAATTTTATACACAATTTCCGGGTCAATCATACTTATTCTTTTCCTTTTCATTGTGGTTCTGGGTGTTTTATGGAGACGAGAAGAAGTTGAAAAAATAAAACGAGAACTTGAAATTCAAAGAATGCAGAATTTAATGTCCCAGAAATATCAAATCATCAGTAAATATGCTAATGATGCTTTTTTCCTGATTAGTAAGGATGGAACAATCGTTGAAGCAAATGACAAAGCAGTTGAAATGTATGGTTATTCCTTAACGGAATTGAAAGGAAGACCATTTGTTTTGCTTGAATCTCCTGAAAATAGGACGGAATGGTCTGACTTATTAAAGAGATTAAGGAACGATGCAGGTTCGGTATATGAATCTATTCATATCAATAGACAAGGACATAAATTTTATGTTGAAATTTCTGCAAAAATTATTTCTATAAATAATGAGTTGTTTTTAGTTGCAATTGTTAGAGATATTGAAGATAGAAAGAAAGCAGAATTTCAATTAAAAGAATCTGAAAAGAAATTTCATACTTTGTTTGAACAAGCATATGATTCTGTCCTGGTTTTAAAAAAAGATTTAATCATTGATTGCAATTCAAAGGCTGGAATGTTATTTGGTATATTGAAAGAAGATCTAGTAAATCAAAACTTCAAGAAATTTATCGCCGAAACTGACGAAAAAGTAATTAAAGAATTTTATGAGCTTATAGAAAATCCTAAAAAAGAGGAAGGAAAATCTTTTTACATAAAGTTGAAACGAACCAATGGTGAAATATTTGATGCAGAAATTAATCTCAGCATTTTTGTATTGGAAGGTGAAAAAGTTGTTCAACTGTTTATTCGTGATGTAACTGAAAGGAAAAAATTCCTTGAGTATTTAGAAAAACTGACACGTGCCGTTGAAAATACTGATGAGATGATGATGATTACAGATGTTCAAGGTGCAATTGAATATGTTAATCCTGCATTTGAGAGAATAACTGGTTATTCACTTGAGGAAATAAAAGGCAAGACACCAAGAATTTTAAAATCAGGTTTACAACCAGATGAATTTTATGCTGATTTGTGGAAAACCATTCTATCCGGAAAATCTTGGCAAGGAATTTTAGTGAACAAGAAGAAAGATGGCAGCCTTTATACTGAAGAAATGTTAATTTCACCAATTAAGAATGAGAATAATCAAATTATTTCTTTCGTTGCCATTAAAAAAGATGTAACAGAAAGAATTAAAGCTGAAGAAGAGTTAAAACAAGCTCGATTAAAAGCAGAAGAATCAGAAAGAATTAAAAGTAACTTCCTTTCGATGATGTCTCATGAAGTTAGAACACCGCTGAATGTAATTTTGGGTTTTCTTGATATTATTAAATCTTCAATTGATCCAGCTGATTTCCCAGAAAAAGATCATGTTTTTAATGTCATTGAAAGAAACAGCAAGCGTTTAATCACTTTGATTAATGATATAATTGATATTTCGCGAATTGAATCAAACGAAATGAAACTTAATTTCAATTTTTATGATGTTAATACTTTGGCTCGCAATGCAGTAATCCAATTTGAATCTGAAGCCAATGCAAAAGGTCTAAAGCTAATTAATAATGTTAATTTAGATAATGTATTTATAAAAGTTGATGATTTAAGATTTCATCAAATAATGTCTAATTTACTTTCTAATGCGATCAAATTTACTTCGAGGGGCGAAGTAGTTGTTTCAGCTGAGGTGAAATCAAATAAAGTCTATATCTCAGTTAAAGACACAGGCATTGGAATTCCAAAAGAATATTTTCCACATTTGTTTGAATTTTTCCGTCAGGCGGAGGAAGGTTATAATCGAAATTTTGAAGGTGCCGGACTTGGTCTTGCAATTACAAAAAAATTGACCACGATGATGAATGGCGAAATTTATGTAGACAGCGAAGTTAACAAAGGTTCAACTTTTACTATTGTTTTTCCAATTGTATCACCTGGTGTAGAAGAAAAAATTGTACAGACAATTGAAGAAAGAGAACCAATTTTAATTGAAACCGATGAACCAACTGTCTTAATTGTGGAGGATAATAAAGATAACTCTTACTTTGTAGAAGTTATTTTAAGTAAACTCGGATTAAAGTATTATTCAGTTACAACTTCTGAACAAGCATTTGAAATCTTAAAAAATAAACATATTGATTTAATTTTGATGGATATTAGTCTAATTGGTGGAATAAGCGGCGAAGATGCTTTAAAGGTTATTAAAGGAAATCCGAAGTATCAAAAAATTCCTATTATCGCAATGACAGCACACGCAATGCAGGGAGATAGAGAGCATTTTCTTTCAGTTGGGTTTGATGATTATATAGCCAAACCATTTACGATGGAACAATTATCTCAGTTGTTATTTAAGTTTTTAAGATCAAACTGATCGTATGAAAATAAAATTACAACTCAAGGCAAATAACCATTACTTGCCTATAATTTTTCTGATTTTGTTTGTTGCTTTTGGAATTTACTCTTTCCTGAAAATTCAGAGTCAGATTGTAGATTACTACATTAATAAACTTATTAGCATAAGCCAGATTCAGGAAGTTAAAGTCAATATGTTTTTTGATAATCTGCGATTTAAGCTTAATAATCTCAAAAGTTCACCGACATTGAAAAGCGAATTGAGTTCTTTAAGTGCAGATAAAAACTTAAAGAATAATCCAATACTTGATGAATTCTTTGAGAATAAATTTTATGAATTTGGATTGGTTCAAATCTCAATTTTTGACTATAAAGGCAATTTGCTTTATCAAAAGGAGGAAGATGGAGAGAACAACAATCTTGAGAAGCTTTCAGTAAAAAACATAGCAGAAGATAGTGTATATATCAGTGAACTTTTCTTAGATAATAAATCAAAAAAATCTGTTTTTGAATGTAAAATTCTTTTTTCAATTGGAAATAATAAAGCTTATGTCATCAGTGCCAAGTTTGATGCAAGAAAATCTCTTTATAAAATTTTGAAGAGCGACCTTGAACAATTAACTGGTTTTGAATCTCTGCTGGCACAAGTTAAAGATAATGTGGTGACATATATTTCTGATTCTCGTTATCTTGGTAATATTGCCTTTCAATTGCAGGATGTTTCACATATCATAAACTTAAATAAAGAATCAAAAGAAAAAGGTAAAAGATTTTTTGAAGGTTTTGACTATCGTGGAAGAAAAGTTTACGCTTATGTGAATTTTCTGCCAAAGTGGAATTGGTATTTAATGGTTAAAATCGATCAAGAAGAAATTTATAAAGATATAAAGAAAATTTACTTTGGGATTTTCGGGACCATTTTTATTGTGACCTTCATTTTTATTGGCTTGGTGTTTAATATAATGAAGAAAGAAAGAGAGGAATTGCTGAAACAAACTGATACCCTGAGAAAACAAAAAGAACTAATAAAAAAACAGTATGAATACATTACCCGAATCGCAAACGACGCAATTGTAATAGTTGATAATCAAAATCGCATTATAGATTATAACGATAAGTTCCTTGAATTTTATAAGATCGAAAATCCTGAACAAATATCATTGTATCTTCTCGACTATTTTTCAGAAAACTTAAAAAATCAGTGGAGGGATTATCTAAAGAATATAAAAGAAAATGATGGTTTAGTTTTTGAAGCGGTCCATAAAAAATCTGACGGTGATCCATTTAATGTTCAGATCTCTGCAAGATTTGTTGAAATAGAAGAAAATGAATTTCTGATTTTGATCATTCGTGATTTTGAGGAAAGAAAAAGAATTGAGGATGAATTAAAAAACGCAAAACTTAAAGCCGAAGAGTCTGACAGATTAAAGAGTAATTTCCTTAGTATGATGTCTCACGAAGTTAGAACTCCAGTTAATATTATACTTGGTGCCGTTGATTTGCTTAAAAATGAACTTGATAACGAAATTTACCAAAAGTATGAGCATCTTTTTGATATGATTACACGAAATAGTAAAAGACTTTTGACATTGATCAGTGATATAATTGATATTTCAAGAATTGAATCAAATGAACTGAAGCTCGAGTTCATTATTAGAAATGTTGAGTCTTTAATTTTAGATGTAGTAGCCGAATACGAACAAGTTGCTAAGCAAAAGGGGCTTCAAATAATAACAGATTTCAAAGCTACAAATCCTTATGTAAGGATTGATGAAGTTCGTTTTCAACAGATAATTACAAATCTTCTTAACAATGCGATTAAATTTACCTCTCAGGGTGGGATAACCATCAGCACAAAAAATCAAGGTGAAAATCTTTACATCTCGGTTAAAGATACTGGCATTGGAATTCCAAAATCTGCATTAAAAGATATTTTTGGTTTATTCAGGCAAGCACATGAAGGTTATAGCCGAAACTTTGAAGGTGCCGGACTTGGTTTGACTATTACACAAAAATTAACCAAAATGATGGGCGGACAAATTTTTGTGGAAAGTGAAGTGAATGTTGGCTCGACCTTTACCGTTGTATTCCCCGTTATTAAATCAGAAGAACTCGATGAAAAGATTTTAAAGCTTATTGAGGAAAGGCACAAATCTTCTTTCAAACCTACAATATTAATTATTGATAACGATAAGGATGATCAATTCTATCTTGAATCATTGATGGTGAGACTGGGAGTTGAATATTTCACCATTCAGGAGGGGAAAAAACTTATAAGTTTTCTAAAACACCGAACCGTTGATTGCGTTATTTATTCAATCAACATTCAGAATGAAATCGAGGCGGAAAAGGTTATTGATGAAGTAAGAAATAAACTTAAACTTGAAAACTTAAAAATTATTGGTTTACTTTCTCCTGATTCGATTATTTCTGAAATTAGATTAAAAGAAATTGGATTTAATCAAGTTAAAATAAAACCAATTTCATTCGAAGAACTTTCGCGAGTCTTAATGCAAGTCTTAGCAAAATAAAAGAGAGAAATTATGATAAGAATTCAATTCTTAGTTTTAATAATTATTTTTCTTTTTATTTCCTGTAATGCAGATAAACGAATTGACAATAAAAATCCAGAGGCTGACAAAATTGTAAATTTAGAAAAACTATTCCCGCAGAATGAAGATTTTGCTGGTGAACCTTTGCTTGTATATTTCAGAGAAAAAATTGAAACCAAAGATTTTAATGAATTCAAAAAGATTAATTTGAATAATCAACCAGAAGCCAAGCAAAAAGTTCTAAAGATGATTTTAGATGAGATTGAACCACTCAATTTCATTAAGAGTGTAACGGGTGTTTATGTCGAGCAATCACGAAATGTAACTTTTAGTATTGTTTATTTCCTTTTTGAAGATTCTGACAAAGCATCACGAGCAATTCCATTCCTTGAAAATCTATATACTGAATTAATTGAACAAGAATTCAAAACAGTAAATGATAAAAGAATATTAGGCGATGACCAGAGGGTCCTTTACACGATGTACAGAAATATTCCAGTTTATATCGCTTTGTATCGAAGGGATAATATAGTTGTGCTGCTATTTGTACCAACAAAAGAAGTTTTTCCAAGAGTATTTCCGATTAGCTCAGTTCATTTCCCCATGGAGAAAAATTTTTATATATATCGAGCATTGCCTGATTTCGCAATAGTTGAAAAGCCAACAATTGCAGAATTAAAAGTCCCAACTGATGATTATTACATTCCCAATACATCGGCTTTAAGAGAACTTGCGGAAGAAAGATCAAAATTATGGATGGATTACTTTTCAAAATATGTTTCTAATGTAGAGGAAGTCGCAAAACAATTTTTTGCACTGGCTGAAAAGAATTTTACGGAGAATGCTTTAGCATATGTTGATTTGAGATACACACAAAATTTAATTCCACAAAAATTCTCCGAATGGTATGAGAATGAAATTTCTAAAAGAATAGGTAAAAACATTAAAGTTGAATTGATTTCTAAAAAACCTTTTCAGCCCAGATATAATAAAATTTTTTATGAAGGTGGGGTTCGTTATCAATATCCAAAACTTGGTTTTTGTGATTTTGAATTTCGTGTCAGTGGATCAAAACAATCTCGAAAAGCGCAAATTACTTTCTCGGTCTTTGATAAATTTCTAAAAATTGTGGATGTGAAAATTCTCTAAATCGAATCTTGGCTAATTAATTTCAAATTCTTAGAAACCTCTCACGATAAATTTCACAAGATAAAATGTAATACTTGCAAAAAGAGCACTTAAAGGAATTGTCAAAATCCAGGCAATTATTATGTTTTTTGCAACACCCCATTTTACTGCTGAGAAGTTCTGGATAGAGCCAACTCCAATAATAGAACCTGTGATTGTGTGAGTTGTGCTTACTGGAATTCCGAATGAAGAGGCGCCAAACAAAGTTAATGCTGCAGAAAATTCAGCACTAAAACCATGAAATGGACGTAATTTTGTTACTCGCATTCCAAGTGTTCTGATTACTTTCCAGCCGCCAGTTAAAGTTCCGAGTGCTATTGCAATGTGACAGGAAATTACAACCCAGAATGGAACATAAAATTCTTTTAATAAACCATTTGAATATAGCAGGACTGCGATTATTCCCATTGTCTTTTGTGCATCGTTTGTTCCGTGTCCCATTGAGTATGCTGCAGCGGAAATCAATTGAAGCTGACGAAAAGATTTATCTACTTTTTTTGGCGGTTGATTTCTTACAATCCATAAAGTACTTATACTTATTATGAGCCCAAGCAAAAATCCAATCAATGGTGAAAGAAAAATGAAGATAATAACTTTCACAATGCCACCTGTGATAAGAGCTTGTAATCCACCTTTTGAAACACCAGCTCCTGCAAATCCACCAATTATTGCATGAGATACACTAATTGGCAGGCCGTTATGAGTGGCTGTTGCAGTTAAAATAATTGCACCAACTAATGCAGAGAAGATCAGAGTATTATCAACAATTGAAGGATCTACAATCCCTTTTCCAATTGTATTTGCAACATGTACACCGAAGATAAAAGCACTTATAAAATTAAAAAATGCAGCCCATGCAACTCCTTGCAGTGGGCTTAAGACTTTAGTTGAAACAACCGTTGCAATAGAATTTGCTGCATCGTTCATTCCATTATAAAAATCGAAAACGAGAGCTATTAAAATGAGAAGAATTACAATTATCATAAATAAAGCTCAAGCATTTTTGATTGTAATTGACTCAATTATTCGTGCGACAGATTGGCAGATATCGGAAGCTCTTTCGATAACATCTAAAATTTCTTTTTTCTTTATTAAGCTTATTGCATCCTTTTCTTTTTCAAAAAGGTGAGTAAGTGCTTGATGATAGATGTCATCTGCTTCTGTTTCCAGGTGTTTAACTCTATCGCACTCATCAAGAATGCTTTTATGTTGCTTGAGATTATGAATGGCGTGATTTATTACTTCGGTTTGTTCTTTTACAATTCTTGCAATTTCATCAGCATATTCAATTTTTTCACTGATCTTGAAAATTTGAAATCGCGAAGCAGCAACTAGGAGAATATCAGCAATGTCATCCATCCTTTTTACAAGTTGAAAAATATCTTCGCGATCAAAGGGAGTTACAAAGGTATGATTTAATTGATGCCTGACTGCTGATGTAATTTTATCACATTTATGTTCTTTATCTTTAAGATTGGTAACGACTTCATCGATATTTTTTACTTCGGTATAGAGTTTATAAACATCTCCTGCAATTTCATTAAGCAGGGTAGAAAGCTGATTAAAGTGATCAAAGTATTTTTCTTCTTTAGGTATTAATTTCTTTAACAATTTTTTACCTAATTTATTGTACAAAATTACAAAAGTAGTTTGGATATTTTAGATTTTTTTTAAGGATAAATGTATTAAGAGGATGCAAAGTTATAGATGAGAATTTTTATAAAAATAGTTAAAAGCTTAATCTTATAAGCTAAGGTTTTGACGATTGAGCTATAATTCCTAACTCTATTAGTTCATTCTTGTTGTGTTGAGAATTTACAGGATAATTAATTATCAATTTTTTGTAGAATTTGGATGATTAGTTTATTTGTGGATAAGTAGCTCTTAATCAGTTACCTCTTTTTTATTACTTTTTTTGGAGTTAAACCAAAATTGTAATCTTTATCATAAACTTCAATCGTTCCATCAGATCTATTTTTTATAATCTGTTTCGGGGTTAATCCATAGTTATACTCTTTATCGTAAATCTGAAACTCATTATCATTATATTTTTTTACAGTGATCTTTGGAATTAGACCATAATTATACTCTTTATCATAAACTCTGTAATTACCTGAGTAATCTTGTTCGATTTTTTGTTTTGGAACTAACCCATAAAAATATTCTTTATCATAAACTTCATAATTATTTCCAAATTCTTTTTTGATTTGCTTCCGGGGGCTTAAACCAAAATTATAATCTCTGTCATAAACATCGTATCCGTTGTAAATATTTTGCTTAATTGTTTCTTTTGGAGTTAATCCAAAGTTGTAATCTTTGGAATAGATATCCCATTTGTCTTGAGAACTAACGGTTGAAATTAAAAGCAAAAGAATAAGAAGAGATTTATACATAATATTAACCCTCTTATTTCTGTCGTAAAACTATTAGAAAATTTTCTTAACTCCAAACCGATAGATTTAATACAAAAAAATTTTCCACGATGAGTCAACAACAAACCAATTTCTCAATTTTAGATTTTATCGGTTAGTTTCTTTAGAACTAAAAAACTTTTGTGAAACGGAAATCTTTACAAGAAATTATAATTTATTCAAATCTTCAACGAATTTTTCAATGTCAGAATCAGAGTAACCTTTTTCTTTAGATGCGGATTCTAAAGTTCCCCAGATCGGTTCTCCACAGACAAGGCAACGAATTCCTTTGTCCATCAAGTATTTTACAGCTTCAGGTTTTAGGACGACAAGTTCTTCAATGGTAATTTCTTTTGTGATAGTTTTAGTGGTTGCATCACTCATTTTGCTTCTCCACTTTTTTCTCTGTTGTTGGAAAGCCAGCAATAGCTCCGATCAACATTCCATATAAGCTTGAAGTATACCATTTCGATGTAATAGGACAAGTTCCGTTGTAACAGCCAATGAAATAGTAATAAAGATATCCTCCCCAAAAACCAATTAAAGAAAATAGAACAAGCTTAAAATATTTTTTTTGAGTTAAACTTTTAAGAAAATCTTTCACGAAACAACTCCAATGTTTTCGTAAATTTTATCGAGCAACATATCCTCAGGAACAGCACCTTCAATAAAATCATTTTCGTTTATGATTGTTCTTGGAACACCCATAACATTATATTTTCTCGCAAGATGCGGGAATTCGGTTGCTTCGACCATATCAGACTTAATTTTTGGATTCAAATAAGCAAATTTATGAGCTGCAATAACTGCACGCGGACAATATGGACAGGTTGGAGTTACATAAACTTGAAGATGAACATCTTTATCAATTGCTTTGACTCTCTCAATTATATCGTCGCTTAAATCAACTTCGCCGGTTCCTACCATTTTTATATCTTCAAGCAACGATGCAAACTCATAACCAGAAGGAATTCCATAATATCTTATTCCGAAATCTTTATCACCTTCAAGAATTACAATTGCCGGGATTTTGTCAATCCCATATAGTTCAGCCTTGTCTTTATCAATTATAAAATTATAAACCTCAAGCTTGAGCTTATCAGAGGTTTGAACCAGTTCTTCGAGCAATGTTCTTGTTTCCCGGCAATACATACATTCAATTTCTTGAGTAAACATTATGAGCTTAACTTCTTTCTGAAGTACAGAAAGTTGTTTTGATATTTCTTTACTCAACTTTTCATCAATAAACATAAACATCACCTCCGTTTATTTTTCTTCTTTCGAAGTATTAATCTTAAATGGTAAATAAGCCGGGCAGAATCTAAGATAAGCAGTCAATAATGGAATTATTCCCAAAAATCCCCACCAATTTTTTGAAGGATCGATGACTGCAAAAATTAAAAGAACAATTCCTAAGATTGTTCTCAAGATTTGATCTGTTTTTCCTACATTCTTTTTCATTGTTATTCTCCTTTATATTTTTTATAGGTTTTTATTGCTCGTTAGTAAGTATCCAAGTAAAGCGAAGTACAAGGTTGAAATTTTTGGATTACAAAGAATTGGACAAACTCCCATTGTATGTTTGCTGAAAAACTTTCCAATAAAATATCCCAAAACACCACCAATTAAAATTCCTGCAATTTGAATTATTGTCATCGACTTACCTCAATTATAATTTCTCTAATTATTTTCTCAACTTGTGTTGCAATCTCAACCAACTCGTTCATTTCAAGTTTTTTGACCATTTCGACTGGATCTGGAGAAGAAACAAAATTTTTTCCATCTTTTTCATAAACTAAAATTTTACATGGCAAAATGGAACCAAAGTTTTTATCCTTACTCAGTACAAGATGAGCAAATTTAGGATTACAAAGCTCGACTATGGAATATTTTTCTATCTCAAAACCTTTTTCAGTTAAAATATCGCTCACATAATGAATGTGTTGAACTCTAAAACTGTGCTTATCGGCGAGTGTTTCAATTTCTTTTAAGATTTGGTTAAATGGTTTATTAACCTGTACGGTGTAATTCATATATCACCTTTAGATAGATTGATAAGCTTGAATTAATTTTTCTTCATCTTGATAGCCAATAAAAAATTCTTTTACAAGATTTCCTTTCATTAATGCAATACTAGGCGTTCCCATAATTCCAAAAACACGAGCAAGCTGTAAATCCTTTGAGATATCAACACTTAAAGTATTGAAGTTTTGCTTTTTCAATTTTTCAATAATTGGTGATTGATAACGACATGCAGAACAATTTGGTGAATAAAAGTAAATCAACAATTTTTCTTTGTTGAAATAGTTTTGTAACTCAGGTCTGATTTTACTTAAATCAATTGTTTGACCTGAAATTTTTTTGCTTCTAAATATCAAATAATATTGAAAAGCAAAAAAGAGAGTCAAAAATCCAAAAATTAAAATTATTATATAAGTCATATTCACAAAATAAGATGAAATTAATTTTGGAAAGTTTCAAGTGGTGACTTTCTAAACTTTCTAAATGAGAAGGATATTTTTATTGATTTATTTATCCTGCAAACCAAGAAATCTTAAAAGTCTTTCGTGAGCACCATCGGGCAAGTCAGTTTTGTATTCACGGAAAAGTTTTACGGTTTTTTCAAGCTGATCATAAAAATTACTGCAATTCTCACATTCTTTGAGATGTTCTTGAATTGCAATGCAGAGCGGTGAATCTGGCAATTCGCCGAGATGCTCACAGACCTGATTGATAACTTCTTTGCAGGTCAAATTAGTTTTCGAAGTAAGGTTTAAGTTCATTTCTTAAAAATAATCTTGCTCTGTGTAATCTTGATTTTACAGCCGGAACACTCAATCCGAGTGTTTCAGCAGTTTCCTGTGTTGAAAGTCCTTCCACATCCCTCAACATAAAAACAATTCTGTAATCAGGTGGAAGTTTTTCAATTGCTTCGTCCATCAATCTTTTCAATTCATCATTTAAAAGTTTGTCTTCTGGTAAATCAGACCAGTGTTTGACTTCGGGTTCTTCAAAATCAAATTCTTCTTCGTCAATTGAATGAAATTTATCTTTATGAACTTCCGAACGAGCCATCATTAAACAGTGATTAACAACAATTCGATAGAGCCAGGTTGAAAATTTAGATTTTCCATCAAACTGGTGCAAAGATTTCAAGACGCTCATAAAGGTTTCTTGCATTGTATTTTCAGCTTTTTCACGATTGCGACAAATTTTAAAAGCAAAGCTGAAAATTGTTTTCTCATACTTTGTAACCAATTCAGTTAAAGCTTTCTTATCACCAGCTTTGGCTCGTTCAATCAGTTCTAATTCTTTGTGTTCAATCATTTGATGAAATTTTAGTTAAAAAGTTTCTTATCAAATTGCAATTTAATTAAATTTGGATGTTGAATTGATGATGAGAAAAGTGAATCATAAAGACCCGAAATCAGTTTTGAAATTATTTTTTGTGCAATTTTAAAAATTAAGTTTTAAAAATTGTGTAAAGTTCAAAACTCTAAAAAGAGGAATTAACCATAAAATCTTGGTTTATATAACTTACTATAATTAATATAATTTTTTCAGCACTAATTAGACAGAAATATAGGTTGTGATTTGCTTTCAAAAAGTTCTTTTCAAA